>NZ_LNRB01000020.1:0-84352 GCF_001557945.1 Vibrio sp. CUB2
ACCTTCCTCACGACTGAAAGTGCTTTACAACCCGAAGGCCTTCTTCACACACGCGGCATGGCTGCATCAGGCTTGCGCCCATTGTGCAATATTCCCCACTGCTGCCTCCCGTAGGAGTCTGGACCGTGTCTCAGTTCCAGTGTGGCTGATCATCCTCTCAGACCAGCTAGGGATCGTCGCCTTGGTGAGCCATTACCTCACCAACTAGCTAATCCCACCTAGGCATATCCTGACGCGAGAGGCCCGAAGGTCCCCCTCTTTGGCCCGTAGGCATTATGCGGTATTAGCCATCGTTTCCAATGGTTATCCCCCACATCAGGGCAATTTCCTAGGCATTACTCACCCGTCCGCCGCTCGACGCCATTATCGTTCCCCGAAGGTTCAGATAACTCGTTTCCGCTCGACTTGCATGTGTTAGGCCTGCCGCCAGCGTTCAATCTGAGCCATGATCAAACTCTTCAATTTAAGATTTTGTTCGGCTCAATGAATACTGAACATTACATAAGTAATGTTTGAATTGACTGTGCTGAATCTTTCGATTCAATGGTCACTTCGTTTCATTGAAACCTAATTTGAAGCCGAAGCTTCTAATTGGATTATCATCAACGAGTGCCCACACAGATTGATAGGTCTATATTGTTAAAGAGCTTTCCTATTGAGCTTTGCTCAAATCGGACGGCCATTTTAGCGAGTTAAAGTTTAGTGTCAATCACTTTTTTCAAACTTTTTTCAAGCGTTTCCGCTTGGCTAATTGGCTTGCTAACTTGGCTTCTTACTTTCGAACTTTCGAAACCTAAGCTTCGAAGCGTTGCCGTGTCAGCGAGGTGGCATTATAGAGATTGCGATCACATTGGCAAGCCCTTTTTCTCGTTTTTTTTGATTTTTTTATCGTTTGAATGTTTTTTATTCTAAAAGGCGAGTTTTTGCTACTCTTCTCACCAGATATCACCGTTATTAACGCTTTATAAGGAGTAAAGATGAGTTCAATGAGAAGTTATAAAGGTATACGTCCTCAGTTGGGCGAACGTGTATATGTCGACTCAACCTCTGTTTTAGTCGGTGATATCCGAATTGGCGATGATTCTAGTATCTGGCCATTGGTCGCAGCTCGGGGCGATGTAAACCACATCCACATCGGAGAGCGAACCAACATTCAAGATGGCAGCGTACTTCATGTAACTCATAAGAACGCAGAAAATCCCAATGGCTACCCACTCCTCATTGGCAATGATGTCACCATAGGTCACAAAGTGATGTTGCATGGCTGCGAGATCCACGATCGCGTATTAGTCGGTATGGGAGCTATTGTATTAGACAACGTGGTGGTGGAATCAGATGTGATGATTGGTGCAGGAAGTTTGGTGCCACCAGGGAAGGTATTAGAAAGTGGTTATTTATATGTTGGAAGCCCTGTTAAGCAAGCTCGCCCTCTATCAGATAAAGAACGAGCTTTCTTGCAAAAGTCTGCCAACAACTATGTGCAGAACAAAGACGACTACATTAACGAAGTAGAAGACATCAAAGAGTAGCCAGGAATCGTCCGCTAATCGATAATGATATGGCCTTCTTCATCGAAGGCTTCATCTTCTATTAGCTCTTCGGCGATTTCTTCTAGATCGAATCGGTAATCAGTAAACACTTTGATTGCCGCTTGCTCAGTTTCAATCAGAGAACCACTAAGCTTTTCTAGCTTTTGTTTTGTTACATAGCACTCAATCAACGCACCAGATTGCTGCGCAGCAAAATTTACCGATTGCGAGGCTTCATCCCAAGACTGCATGTCAGGGAATAGGATAGATTGATTCATTGATTATTGACCTTCAAGATTCTTTCTTAGTTCTCTGAGAATTTGTTTGGCACCAGGACGTAAGCCACGCCAGAGCATGAAGCTTTCTGCAGCCTGCCCAACTAGCATTCCAAGACCGTCATACGCATGAGCGGCACCATTTTCTCTTGCCCATAAGTTAAAGCTCGTCACCCCTTTTCCATAAATCATGTCATAACTTGTGCTGTTGGCGGCAAAGATAGAGGAAGAGATTGCAGGCAGTTCACCACTAAGAGAAGCGGAAGTGGAGTTAATGATGACATCATACTCTTCATCAATACTTTCCATCTCTCTCGCTACGATAGGGCCGTGAGAGACAAACAACTCTGCAAGCTCCTGTGCTTTACTAAAGGTACGGTTGGTAATGGTTAAAGAAGTCGGCTTTTGATCGAGTAGTGGCTTAATAACACCACGAGCAGCACCACCAGCACCAATAATTAGGATTCGTGCACCTTCCAATACAACTTGGTGTTGAAGCAGATCTTGCACTAGACCTGCCCCATCGGTGTTGTCACCAATGATTTCACCATCATCTAACTTCTTGAGAGTGTTCACTGCGCCCGCCAACTGAGCACGCTCAGTCAGACGGCTAGCAAATTGATAAGCGTCTTCTTTAAATGGCATGGTAATGTTGCACCCCTTGCCACCTTCAGCAAAAAACACCTTCGCTGCGTCAATAAAGCCATCAACAGGTGCACTTTCTGCGGTGTACACCAAAGACTGATTGGTTTGACGGGCAAACAAGGTGTGAATGAATGGCGACTTACTGTGTCCGATAGGGTTACCAAACACGGCATAGCGATCAATTTGCTGAGTCATTTCCTTACCTTTATTCCTTACTTATATAGAAAAAAACAGGGCCACCTGATTACAGATGACCCTATCACTATCTATCTACATAGAAAAGGAGATTCAGCGCTTACCATTCTCGGGGCGTTAGGTATTGCTCGTAAAGCTCTGCCTCTGGTGAACCAGCTTGCGGCTCATAGCTGTATTCCCAACGCGCAAGTGGTGGCATCGACATTAGAATCGACTCGGTACGACCACCACTTTGCAAACCAAACAGAGTGCCACGGTCATACACTAGGTTGAACTCTACGTAACGACCACGTCGGTACAGTTGGAACTCGCGCTCACGCTCACCAAATTCAATGTCTTTACGACGAGAAACGATCGGTAGGTAAGCTTGACAGTATCCCTCACCAACCGCTTTGATGTAGTCAAAGCACTTATCAAATTCCCATTGGTTTAGGTCATCAAAGAACAGACCGCCGACACCGCGAGTTTCATTTCGATGTGGTAGGAAGAAGTATTTGTCACACCATGCTTTGTGCTCTGCGTAAACGTCTTCACCAAATGGCGCACAAAGCTGTTTTGCTGTGTCGTGCCATGATTGGCAATCTTCTTCAAATGGGTAGAAAGGCGTGAGGTCAAAACCACCACCAAACCACCAAATTGGGTCTTCGCCATCTTTCTCTGCAATAAAGAAGCGGACATTAGCGTGCGAAGTCGGTACATAAGGGTTTTTAGGGTGAATAACCAAAGAAACACCCATCGCTTCAAAACGACGCCCCGCTAACTCTGGACGATGTGCCGTCGCTGATGCTGGCATTTCATTACCCTCTACATGAGAGAAGTTAACTCCTCCTTGCTCGAAGATATGACCATCACGCAATACGCGAGTGCGGCCACCGCCACCAAGACGCTCTCCTTTTTCACGTTGCCATGCATCTTCGACAAAGACGGCCTTTCCATCTTCTTGTTCTAGTTGCTGACAAATGGAATCCTGAAGTGACATCAAGAACTGCTTTACGGCGTGCTTATCGATTGCTGACATACGTGTAGTACCTATTGATTGCTGACTAGCAGGGTTAGCCCTGTCTTAATATTTGCGAGGTTTTAGCATCACGGATTTCACTAGGCTTGTCACGACCACTGGTTTCACCACGTAAGATCGCCACAAGTCGGTCACCTAACTGTTCTTCAACTTCTTCCGTCGTCATACAAGGAGGCAGACCAGTAAGATTCGCGCTGGTAGAGGTTAGCGGCTTTCCGAATGCATTACACATCTTTTGTACTAAAGGATGATCAGTCACACGTACTGCAATCGAATCAAATTGACCCGATACCCAGTGAGAGACTTTGTCACTCGCTGGCATGATCCACGTGTATGGCCCTGGCCACGTCGCATGGACTTTATCTAACTGCTCTTGAGTCAACTGAGATTCATCAACATAAGGCAAAAGCTGCTCATAGCTAGCCGCAATAAGAATGAGCCCCTTCTCTACTGGGCGCTGCTTTAGCTCTAGCAACTTTTGAATCGCTTCTGGGTTATCTGGATCACAGCCGACACCAAATACGCCTTCTGTTGGATAGGCAATCACTTCGCCTTTTTGTAGTGCTTCAAGCACCTGTTCAAAGTTATCCACCAATTACTTCCTGATAGTCTTATCTGTTGTGTTTGCACTAAGTGTACAAATATTCATTCTCAGAGACTAAATCAATTTGTTTATAAAATGTATCAATACCATTTACAAACACACGCAAACGTTTGCTTGAGGTAAAAATCCCCGTATAATGCGCACAAATTTATCAGCTCACCTAATTTTGCAGCTTGAAGGAGTTTGAGATGAAAGTCGGTATCATCATGGGTTCTAAATCAGATTGGCCAACCATGAAACTAGCAGCAGACATGCTGGATCAATTTGGCGTGTCTTACGAAACAAAGGTGGTGTCAGCTCACCGTACTCCTCAATTATTGGCTGATTATGCAAGCAGCGCGAAAGAACGTGGCATTAAAGTCATCATCGCGGGTGCTGGCGGTGCCGCTCACCTACCAGGCATGGCAGCAGCGTTTACCAGCGTACCTGTACTTGGCGTCCCAGTTCAGTCTCGTGCGCTGAAAGGCATGGATTCACTGCTTTCTATCGTGCAAATGCCAAAGGGTATTGCGGTTGGTACATTGGCGATTGGCGAAGCTGGTGCAGCAAACGCTGGCATCCTAGCAGCTCAAATCCTTGGTACACATGATGAAGCGATCATGGCAAAAGTCGAAGCGTTCCGTAACGAACAAACGGAAACCGTATTGGCGAACCCAAACCCTGCTGAGGATTAATCAGATGCATGTACTGGTTCTTGGTGCGGGTCAACTAGCTCGTATGATGTCTCTGGCTGGTGCGCCACTGAATATTCAAATATCAGCTTACGATGTGGGCAGCGGTAACATCGTTCATCCACTGACTCAGCACGTAATAGGCAACGGCTTAGAGAATGCAATTGAACAAGTCGACGTCATTACTGCTGAGTTCGAGCATATCCCACATGATGTGCTCGATGTTTGCGAAGCGAGCGGTAAGTTCTTACCAAGTACGCAAGCCATCAAAGCAGGTGGTGATCGCCGCATTGAAAAGGCATTGCTTGATGATGCTGACGTGCGTAACGCGAAATACTACGTAATCGAAACTCGTGAAGACTTTGATCGCGCAATTGAACACGTTGGTATGCCAATGGTTCTGAAAAGTGCATTAGGTGGTTACGATGGTAAAGGCCAGTGGCGCTTAAAAGAAACTTCTCAAGTCGAAGACATTTGGACTGAGATGGCAGAGTGCATTGCCGCAACACCAACTCAAGCGATTGTTGCTGAGGAATTTGTCCCTTTTAACCGCGAAGTTTCACTGGTTGGTGCTCGCGGTAAAGATGGCAGCGTTGAAGTGTACCCTCTGGCAGAGAACGTCCACACCAATGGTGTATTGAGCCTTTCTACTGCGATTGATGCACCAGAGTTGCAAGAGCAAGCAAAACAGATGTTCACGGCCGTTGCCAACAGCTTGAATTACGTTGGTGTGCTAGCGCTGGAGTTCTTCGATGTTGACGGTACTTTGCTAGTCAATGAAATCGCACCACGCGTACACAACTCTGGTCACTGGACTCAACAAGGAGCAGAAACCTGTCAGTTTGAGAACCACCTACGCGCCGTATGCGGTATGCCTTTAGGTAGCACGAAGCTGGTTCGTGAAACCTCGATGCTTAATATTCTTGGTGAAGACACACTACCAGAAGCATTGCTAGCGATGGATGGTTACCACATTCATTGGTACGGCAAAGAAAAACGTGCGGGTCGCAAGATGGGCCACATCAACGTATGTGGTGACTACACTGGCGAACTTAATCGTAGACTTTGTGCATTAGCAGACGTATTGGATGAACAGGCTTTCCCTGCCGTACATGAATTTGCCAAGCAGTGGCAAGCATAGAAAAGCAGCGGAATAAATAACAAAAGGGTCGCATGATGCGACCCTTTTTAATTCGTACTGAAGGTTATTGCGATTGAGTATGCTGGCACTTACGACTCGCGCATTGCAGTTTAACCCCGCTGGCAAGTTTTTTTTCGACCAACAAGGTAAATCCACATTCCTCGCAGCGGCCTCTTACAGGCGGCAAGTTGACCGCAAACTTGCACTTCGGATAGTTGTCACACGCGTAGAATGTTTTACCAAATCGGGTTTTACGCTCAACCAAATGTCCTTTGCCACATTCAGGGCAAGCATGTTGCTCTTTCGCTTGCTGCTCTGGCTCAGGTTGGTTAATCGACTCAATATGATGGCATGCTGGGTAATGGCTACAACCAACGAACATACCGTAGCGCCCTTGGCGGAGTACCAATTCATTGCCACACTCAGGGCAAGGCACACCCAACTCTTTCACGATGTGACCGTCATTGCTGTGTAGCGGCTTAATGTAATCGCAACTTGGGTATTGGCTACAACCTAAAAAAGGACCGTGTTTACCGTGCTTAAGCGAAACTTCCCCACCGCATTTAGGGCAAGGTTCGCGCTCAAGCGCATGTTCATGTGCCGAGAAAAGGTTGTGATCGATTTTACTACTCATACTCACCACTCAAGCGAAGATATTAATGAAGAATACCTTGTTCCTTGGTGTACAGCAGCTCTTCCATCAGCGTGTAGGCGTTTTCGTTGCCTGGAACATTAAACAGCACCATAAGAATGATCCATTTAAGGTCCTCAAGCTCAAACTCATTGGTTTCAAGCCCCATGACACGGTCGATAACCATCTCACGCGTTTCTGTGGTCAGAACATTGATTTGCTCTAGGAACAACAAGAAACCACGACATTCGAGGTCCAGTCGCTGCATCTCTGAAGCGGTATAGATACGTGTCGATGCCGATGCAATGCAGGTTGAAATGGCTGAATGTTCATCGCTTTGTTGCAATGCCGCCAGCTCTTCTAACCAGACAAGGGCTTTGTAGATGTCTTTTTGCTGGAAGCCTGCACGAAGCAATTCATCTTCCAATTCGTCTTGTTCGACTTGTAACTCTGCATCGCTATGGATGTAGGTTTCGAATAGATACATAAGTATATCCATCATCATAGCTAGCCCCTCCCCTTTCGAATATAGCCACCGGATACTGCAACAACATGCCCTGAAAGCTCAAGCTCTAAGAGCTGCATCATGACTTCTTGGACAGGTATATTGGTCCTGCTTGCAAGAATATCAACTGGTGTAGCCTCATTTCCTACGTTAGCTAACAGCTGAGGAAATGGCAATTCTTCTTCATCAATTGGCGCAGAAAATAAATCTAAGCTCTGATTAATAGACCAGTCGAGTAAAGACTGTATTTCATTGAGCACCTCTTGAGTATTTTGTACGAGGCAAGCCCCGTTACGAATCAATTGATTACCACCACTGGCGTTAGGAGCATTAATCGAAGCTGGCAGAGCGAAAACTTCTCGACCTTGCTCAAGGGCATAGCGAGCAGTGATTAAGGAACCACTTTTTTCAGCCGCTTCCACCACCAAAACACCCAGCGACAAACCACTGATAATTCGATTACGACGTGGGAAGTTTTCTGCGCGAGGTTTAGCATCAGGACGAAACTCAGAGACAAGCGCACCATTTTCCATCACTCGCTGCGCTAAACCTCGGTGTCTTGCTGGGTACACTTGTTCCAACCCAGAACCAAGCACTGCGATGGTTTTACCGCCAGCTAAAAGCGCGCCATCATGAGCATGACCATCAATACCTAATGCTAAACCACTGGTGACGATCAGATCGTGTTGTACCAAGTCTGATGCAAAGCTTCTTGCATGTTGTAGTCCATCCACGCTGGCATTACGACTGCCAACCATGGCTATTTGTGGCTGAGACAAGCAGCTCGCGTCTCCCTTTACAAATAATAAAGGAGGCGGTGCGACGGTTTGTTTGAGAAGTGGCGGATACAAAGCATCCGCCAAAGTAAGAATATGATGATGAGAAGATGCAGCAGCCCAAGCCAGACAAGCATCGACTTCTTTATCGACCTTCGACCACGCTTGCAGTTGTTTCGCCGTTAAACCTAAAAGCTGAAGCTGCTCCGTGGAATATTGGACAATATTACTCGGCGTGTCTTTGCTCAGCAGCTTACTCAGCTTGACCCCGCCAATGCCTGGCAAACAACTCAGCTTTAACCAAGCGGCGAGATCCGTATCATTGTGTGGTTTCATTGGTGGTCGGTTCCTCTACCAGAGGAGAAACCACAGATACCTCTTTATTGATTGGTTTGGTGCTATTGGTGATCAGAGCAAGGCTGAAATATTCATAAGGGCGAATCACGAGTAATTCACCAACTTTACTCTGTGGCAAAGTGATCTTGGAGTCGAGAAAACCGTTGTCCTTGGCAAAGTCATCACCATCTTTATAAACAGGATGCGCATCTTCTTTAAGATCGAACACACTGCCTTGGCGAAGTTCGTCCGATGTGCCTTTATCGATCACCACCACTTGGTTAGTCGAACTAAAACGAATGCCTTCAATATTCCCCAATAACTTAGCAGAACTGCCTTGCGGCGAAGGTAATGGATAGAAGGTGGCCGTGAAATCCCCGTTTTCTAATGCTTGAACCGGCAAAGCAATATCATTACGGATGATCTCTTGCAGTTGAGTGGTGATTTTCAGTCCTGAAAATTCGTCTGACGCCTCGATCAACTCACCTTTGGCAATCAAACGCAATGCCGTGATTTGTTGTGATACATCATCTCGAGAGAAGGTTTCCACTGGTCGATATATTGCCCAATCTGTCCATGCTTGCTTGCCACTGATGTACAACGTGTCTTCTGCAGTCAGGTATTTACTGCCTTTACTGCTGCCCATCACCTTCGCTGCGTTTTCTAATGTCTCTTCATCCACTAAGCGATCGGACTTTAAGTACGGCATCACCAAACCTTCGGCTACAGTGGGTACTGCTTTCTTTTCAGTGATGCGAGCTTTAGGGCTGAGTTTTTTGACGGGTTTTAAGCTCAAGACTGGCTGACCGTTAATCCACACCAGCGATAACTTATCTCCCGGATAAATCAGGTGCGGGTTATCGATCTCTGGGTTCACTTGCCACAAACGAGGCCACAACCAAGGGCTATCAAGGTACATCGCTGAAATATCCCAAAGCGTATCACCTTTGACCACAACATAAGTTTTGGGTGCATCATCTTTAACGGTAAGTGGTTGGGAGTCCGTATTTGCTACAACATTGAAAGAGAAAAGTAACGGCAACGTAATACGAGAAACGTTGCGGAAAATTCGATTCATGACCCTCGTCCTTGGTCTATTAGGCAGTTACCAGAATGGAAATTGGTATCAGGATGCTGTCATTTAGGTCATAAAATGTCTAGAATTGAGCCAACAAGGTTTGTGCTGTTACGGCACAGTTCAATATTTCGAGTGAATATGTCTGTATTACAAGTATTAACATTCCCAGATGATCGCCTGCGTACCGTTGCAAAACCTGTAGAAGAGGTGACACCTGAGATTCAAAAAATCGTCGATAACATGATTGAAACCATGTACGACGAAGAAGGTATTGGCCTTGCGGCAACGCAGGTTGATGTCCACAAACGTATCGTAGTTATCGATATTTCAGAGACTCGCGATGAGCCGATGGTGCTTATCAACCCAGAGATTCTGGAAAAGCGTGGCGAAGACGGCATCGAAGAAGGCTGTCTATCGGTACCAGGTGCTCGCGCACTTGTGCCTCGCGCTGCTGAAGTTACGGTTAAAGCCCTAGATCGCGACGGCAAAGAATACACATTTGACGCTGACGATCTGCTAGCAATCTGCGTTCAACACGAACTAGACCACCTAATGGGTAAACTGTTCGTTGATTACCTATCGCCACTTAAGCGTAAGCGTATTCAAGACAAGCTAGCGAAAATCAAACGCTTTAACGAGAAACAGCAAAACGCTTAATCTCGATACAATTTAATTAGAAGGAAGCCTACCTTGAGTCAGTCTTTACGAATTGTCTTTGCAGGTACTCCGGATTTCGCCGCCCGTCACTTGGCGGCGTTGTTGTCTTCGGAGCACGAAGTAATTGCGGTATACACTCAACCAGACCGCCCAGCAGGTCGTGGTAAGAAGCTTACTGCCAGCCCAGTGAAAACCATCGCGCTTGAGCACAACATTCCGGTATACCAACCAGAAAACTTCAAATCAGATGAAGCCAAGCAAGAGCTTGCTGATCTGAACGCCGACATCATGGTGGTTGTGGCTTACGGTCTATTGCTTCCACAAGTCGTGCTAGATACGCCTAAATTGGGCTGTATTAACGTGCACGGTTCGATTCTTCCTCGCTGGCGTGGTGCAGCTCCTATCCAACGCTCAATTTGGGCTGGTGATGCAGAAACAGGTGTAACCATCATGCAGATGGACATTGGCTTGGATACAGGTGACATGCTGAAAATCGCAACATTGCCGATTGAAGCAAGTGACACCAGCGCATCTATGTACGAAAAACTTGCAGGCTTAGGCCCTGATGCACTGATTGACTGCCTAGCAGACATCGCAACAGGTAAAGCTGAGCCAGTGAAGCAAGATGACGAGCTTGCAAACTACGCGAAGAAGCTGAGCAAAGAAGAAGCACGCATTAATTGGAATGACGACGCGGCACACATCGAGCGTTGCGTTCGCGCATTCAACCCATGGCCAATGAGCCACTTTGAAGCGGCTGAAAACAGCATCAAAGTATGGCAAAGTCGTGTGGCGGAACAAACCAGTGACAAGCCAGCGGGCACTATTGTGCAAGCAGATAAAACCGGCATTTATGTTGCGACAGGCAATGGCACACTGGTACTGGAACAACTGCAAGTTCCGGGTAAAAAAGCCATGTCAGTTCAAGATATTTTGAACTCACGTGCATCTTGGTTTGAAGTTGGCACCCAACTGGTTTAAAAAGCCAGACAATAGTGTCAAAGACCAATAATACGAACTTTTAGAGGGCAGAGATGCCCTCCTTTACTTTAAGGTACTCATCATGAATGTTCGCGCTGCGGCTGCCAACGTCTTGTATCTTGTCGTCGACAAGGGCCACTCACTTTCAAGCGCTCTTCCAGCGGCTCAACAAAACGTACGACCACGTGACCACGCTCTTCTACAAGAGATCTGTTACGGCGCTCTACGTTACCTCCCTCGCCTAGAAATGATTGCAAACCAATTGATGGATAAGCCGTTAAAAGGCAAACAACGCGTTTTCCATCACCTTATTTTGGTTGGCATTTATCAACTAAGCTTCATGCGTATTCCTGCGCACGCTGCAGTCGGTGAAACAGTTGAAGGTACTAAAGAGCTGAAAGGTCCTCGTCTGCGCGGTCTTATCAACGCGGTATTGCGTAACTACCAGCGCAACCAAGAAGAGCTAGACCAAATGGCGGTCAGCAACAATGCGGGCAAGTACGGCCACCCAAGCTGGTTACTTAAACTGCTGCAAGAAGCTTACCCAGAGCAGTGGGAAAGCATTGTTGAAGCCAACAACCAAAAAGCACCAATGTGGCTGCGTGTAAACCACCAGCACCACACTCGTGATGAATACCTAACGCTACTCAAAAATGAAAACATTGATAGCACGCCACACACACAAGCAATGGACGCCCTAAAATTGGCCGCGCCATGCGATGTGATGAAACTACCGGGCTTTGAAAAAGGTTGGGTATCGGTGCAAGATGCGGCAGCACAGCTGTCGATTAATTATCTTGAACCAAAAGATGGCGAGCTGATCCTAGACTGCTGTGCAGCACCGGGCGGTAAGACGGCGCACATTCTTGAGCGTACGTCTGGCAGCGAAGTGGTAGCCATTGACTGCGACGACACACGCCTTAAACGTGTGCACGAAAACCTGAAGCGTCTCAACCTTCAGGCAAAAGTGGTTTGCGGCGATGCGCGTAATCCTCAAGAATGGTGGCAAGGCGAACAATTTGATCGCATTTTGCTGGACGCACCATGTTCTGCAACGGGCGTAATTCGTCGTCACCCAGACATCAAATGGCTACGTCGTGCTGATGATATTGCCGCACTTGCGGAACTACAGAGCGAAATTTTTGATGCAATGTGGACGCAACTGAAACCGGGCGGCACCATGGTTTACGCGACTTGCTCAATCACACCACAAGAAAACGTGGCGCAAGTAAAAGCGTTCTTAGCGCGCACTGAAAACGCGCAACTAGTGGACTCGGATCCCGAACAACCTGGTCGTCAGATTCTACCAGGCGAAGAAGATATGGATGGTTTCTACTACGCAGTGCTAACGAAAAAACACGCGTAACAGCATGCTAAATAGGGCGATTGAAGCGAATTCAATCGCCTTTTTCAGATAACGAGTAAAGAGTATGAAAATCATTATTCTTGGTGCTGGTCAGGTTGGCGGCACATTGGCAGAAAACCTCGTTGGTGAGAATAACGACATCACCATCGTCGACAAAAATGGCGACCGACTGCGAGAGTTGCAAGACAAGTACGATCTTCGTGTTGTTAATGGTCACGCGAGTCACCCAGATGTGTTGCGTGAAGCAGGTGCACAAGACGCCGACATGCTAGTTGCGGTGACCAACACCGATGAGACCAATATGGCCGCGTGTCAGGTTGCCTTCACTCTGTACAATACCCCAAACCGTGTTGCACGTATTCGTTCTCCAGAGTATCTGGCAGAAAAAGAAGCGCTATTCAAATCTGGTGCAATCCCTGTCGATCACCTTATCGCACCTGAAGAGCTGGTAACCAGCTACATCGAACGCCTCATCCAATACCCTGGCGCATTGCAAGTCGTCAGCTTTGCCGAGCAAAAAGTCAGCCTAGTCGCAGTAAAAGCCTACTATGGTGGCCCGCTGGTTGGTAACGCTCTATCCGCTCTGCGTGAACACATGCCACACATCGATACTCGTGTTGCTGCGATTTTCCGTCAAGGTCGCCCTATTCGTCCGCAAGGCACCACCATCATAGAAGCTGATGATGAAGTCTTCTTTGTTGCAGCAAGTAACCACATTCGCTCGGTAATGAGTGAACTTCAGCGCCTTGAGAAACCTTACCGCCGCATCATGATTGTTGGTGGTGGTAACATCGGTGCCAGCTTAGCAAAACGTCTTGAGCAAGCTTACAGTGTGAAGTTAATTGAGCGTAACTATCAGCGTGCAGAAAAACTGTCTGAGCAGCTAGAAAACACCATCGTCTTCTGTGGTGATGCTGCGGATCAAGAACTGCTGACCGAAGAAAACATCGACCAAGTAGATGTGTTCATCGCGTTAACCAACGAGGATGAAACCAACATCATGTCAGCGATGTTAGCAAAACGCATGGGCGCGAAGAAAGTGATGGTGCTGATCCAGCGCGGCGCTTATGTCGACCTAGTACAAGGCGGCGTGATTGATGTGGCGATCTCACCACAGCAAGCGACGATTTCTGCTCTACTCACGCACGTTCGTCGTGCTGACATCGTTAACGTATCTTCTCTGCGTCGTGGCGCGGCAGAAGCAATCGAAGCCGTTGCGCACGGTGACGAAACCACATCGAAAGTGGTCGGTCGCGCGATTGGTGATATCAAACTCCCACCAGGAACCACCATTGGTGCTATCGTTCGTGGCGAAGAAGTTCTTATCGCACACGACCGTACCGTCATCGAACAAGATGACCACGTCGTGATGTTCCTGGTCGACAAAAAGTACGTACCAGACGTCGAAGCGCTGTTCCAGCCGAGTCCATTCTTCCTCTAGGATTTTCCTATGGTCAACTTACGTCCCGTACTGTTTGTTATCGGGCTGGTTTTATCCAAACTGGCCCTTTTTATGTACGTGCCGACTTTGGTCGCGTTTTTCACAGGTACGGGCGGATTCCTCGATTTCGCCCAAGCCGTTGTGATCACCCACCTAGCCGCATTCATCTGTTTGACGATTGGTCGAACCGCCAAGTTCAAACTCAGTGTGCGTGATATGTTCCTCATCACCAGTTTGGTATGGACCATCGCCAGTGCGTTTGCTGCATTGCCGTTTGTGTTTATCAACCACATTAGTTTTACCGACGCCTATTTCGAAACCATGTCTGGCATCACCACCACAGGCTCTACTGTGCTCAGTGGTTTAGACAACATGGCGCCGAGTATCTTGTTGTGGCGTTCCATCTTGCAATGGTTGGGTGGTATTGGCTTTATCGTAATGGCGGTAGCTATCCTACCGATGCTTAACGTTGGTGGTATGAAGCTATTCCAAACCGAATCGTCTGATTGGTCTGATAAGAGCAGCCCGAGAGCCAAAACCGTCGCGAAGAACATCGTATTGGTGTACTTGATGCTGACAGGCTTGTGTATTGTGGGTTATTTGCTGACTGGCATGAACCTGTTTGAAGCCATCAACCACGCCTTCACAACCCTATCCACCGGCGGTTACTCAACGTCTGATGGTTCGATGAACCACTTCTCTAATGGTGCGCACTGGGTCGCAACCACCTTTATGTTCCTTGGTGGCCTGCCATTCCTGTTGTTTGTTGCCGCGCTACGCAAGCGCAGTGTCGAAGTATTAATTAGAGATGCTCAGGTACGCGGTTTTGCCTACCTGTTCTTATTCTCTAGCTTAGTGGTTTCTGCTTGGTTGGTGATTCGCGATGGCTACACCATTTTGGATGCAATGCGCGTTTCAATGTTCAATATCGTGTCGGTGGTGACGACAACTGGGTTTGGTCTAGAAGACTTCACCGCATGGGGCGCTCTACCTACCACGTTGTTTGCTTTCTTAATGATGGCGGGCGCGTGTTCGGGCTCGACCTCTGGCGGGATTAAAATCTTCCGCTTCCAGATCGCAATGACGCTGCTTAACAAGCAAATCATGAAACTGATTCACCCATCTGGCGTGTTCGTTCAACGCTACAACCAACGACCAGTGAATGACGATATTGTTCGTTCAGTGGTGGCATTTGGTTTGATGTTCTTTATCACCATCATCTTTATCGCAGGCTGCTTAAGCGCACTAGGTCTAGACCCTGTGACCAGTATTTCTGGTTCCATTACCGCAGTAGCGAACGTGGGCCCGGGTATGGGCAGCGTGATTGGCCCAACAGGTAACTTTGCACCTTTACCAGACGCTGCTAAGTGGCTGCTAAGCTTTGGTATGTTGATGGGCCGTCTGGAAATTCTGACTATTCTTGTACTGTTCTTCCCTGCGTTTTGGCGCCGTTAAACAGACTCAAATAAAAGGTATAACAATGAAAACATGGATCACTCTGGCGACCCTACTCGCCTCTTCATCGGTTTACGCAGCCGAAGTTGTGAAACTGGCGGATGGGCGCGAAGTAAAACTGAACGACGACTTCACATGGGAATATGTCGTGAAAAAGGCCACACCAAAAGCCGCAGAGACCACACTAGAGAAAGTTGAAGCAGTAGAAGCTGCGGCTGTCGTAGCCTCAACCACCGCCGTTGAAGCCGTGGCAACTTCAGCTCCTGCAACAACAGAGATGGCGACAATTCCGGTTGTGAACAAGAAAGTCGGTACTACCGTTGTTGTAAACGCGAAGAAGCCAACCATGCAGCTGTCTGATTCAGGAGTGGATGTATTGATTGGCTCGGCAAGCTATGAAGATGGTGAACTGGTCTTCCCTACTTCTATCACTAACCAAAACTCACAATCGGTGATTCAGGTAGAAGTGGAAGTGCAGGTATTCGATATGGCTGGCAAACAATTAGCGAAAGAAAACATCACGGTTTGGCAGTCTATCAAACGCATGGCAGATACCTACCTTCGCCCACAACAGGCCGAGCAAGGTAAAGCGATTAAACTGGCAGTGCCACAGTCGC
The DNA here is from genome assembly GCF_001557945.1 of Vibrio sp. CUB2. Classification (NCBI taxonomy): domain Bacteria; kingdom Pseudomonadati; phylum Pseudomonadota; class Gammaproteobacteria; order Vibrionales; family Vibrionaceae; genus Vibrio; species Vibrio sp. CUB2. The sequence goes on from NZ_LNRB01000020.1 coordinate 15,922, forward strand.
AGCAATACCAGTTCTCAGCAGAAGTATTAGAAGTGAAAACTCGCTAATACGATAAGACATGCTTTGTCGGGTTTATCTCTATCAGTTAGATAGGCTCGACAAAGTAATAAATCGCGAAGAAGTGACATACACAACCCGCCAACACAAATCCGTGCCAAATTGCGTGATTAAATGGGATTCGCTTGGCAACGTAGAAAATCACCCCAATCGAATACACCAACCCACCCGCAGCTAAAAGCGTCAAACCACCAATATCCAGATTTATCGCCAGTTGGTAAATCACGATCAAAGATAACCAGCCCATCACCAGATACGTCATCAAAGACAATTTTTTGAATCGATAGACAAACGCGACTTTCATGATGATGCCGATCAGCGCGATGGTCCAAATAACAATCATCAACCCAATCGCCAATGGGGTGCGCAGGCTAACCAATAGAAACGGTGTGTAGCTACCCGCAATCAAAAGATAGATGGCGCAGTGATCGAAGGTTTTCAGCCAACGCTTAGCTTTTGGATATGGGATCGCATGGTAGAGCGTAGAGGCCAGAAACAGGACAATCATGCTAGAACCATAGATCGCCATACTGGTAATGGTTAACGCGTCGGCTTGGTGGTCGACGGCTTTAATCAATAGTAGTACCAAGCCAACAATACCGAAAATCATTCCGATACCATGGGTAATGGAGTTGGCCAGTTCTTCGCCCTGACTGTATTGTGCTTTCTGAGGTGAGGACATGAACGTGCCTATACTAGAGTTTTGAATATTCACTCTAGTATGGCACATTAAGCGTACACGTGTAAGCTTAAATTAAGACTCGTGTGCAGCCGTGGTTTGTTCGAGGTAATTCAGGATTAATGGGCCAACGTCATCCAGTTTCGTGTTCACCGGAATGCTCAGTTCGCGTTTTAGTTTGCCACTCCCGAGTAAGCTCGCCAGCATGCCACTTGCTCCACTGCGGGTACGGTCTACTTCAAACCACAGTTTGAGGTTTTGCTCGTCGCGGTGAGCAACAAATTCCAACTCTCGCCATACGCCATGATATGGGCCATCGGTTGGCACCATTTCAAACTCTTGTACAAATGGTAGGTCGAAGCCTTTAACTTCTTCGCACTCTACTTGGCGAATGCGCAAACCTTGCGATTCAAAAGCAGACAAAACGGCATCCATAAGTGGGTCAGGTCTAACGGTGAGAATGTCTTTGTCGGTAGGATCGAGTGCCATCGCAACGTCCAAACCCGTTTCTAGCCAGACTTTGGCATCACCGATGGTGACAGGGGTATTCCACGGCACATCAAGTTTAACTTCGAAGGTTCGATCTTCGCCGGGATGGATAGTAAATGCGTATGGGAGGTTCCACTTTGCCAGAACATGCGTTTGGGGTACGCGTCGCATGCTGTGCCCTTCTCTTGCTCCGCGATCGTCTGGCGCTTCCGCGATATAACGACAACACAGCTTGAGATCGATGTTATCGATCGCTTGTTCGGTCGCTCCGCCATAGACGTGGATAGAGACATCCACACTCTGACCGGGAAACAGCACGTCTTGGTTTAGGATCGAATCAACCTTGGCACTGCCGATCCCAAAACTCGCAAGTGTCTTCTTCAAAAATGACATATGCACCTCCTTGGTAGAGATCTCATACTACTACTGCTGATCATGGGATCAAAACAAATTTTCGTCTCGAATTCGCACAGAAAACCATAAATTCCATACAATTCAACTGCTCAACTATCGACCAATTATGACAGGAGTGCTAACCTATACATGATATGCATGCATATCGTTATTCCTGATTCATTATTTGGATTGGCGAGAGCCAGAAGAGCCACCCTTCAAGCAGTTGAAGCTCAACTCATAGTGAGTTAGGCCATTACATCGGCAATGGATATGCCTGGCAGTTAGGTATCTAAATGCGCCCAACAACAGTCAGGTTCGCACATACAAATCGTAGTGCAATGCGCCGTCGCAGTGGTTTTACTACTGCGCCAAAGGCAAAACTAGTTGCGCCAGCAATGACTCTGGTTGAGAAGACAGCGATTGTGCCAAGTGTTCCAAACAAAGTTATCAAAGCAGCTTAATTAAAAAGCGCGGCAATCACCGCGCTTTTTTCTTTTCTCTCCGCCCTTTCCTATTTGGTGTTCGCCAAGCAATTTGATACCTTTAGTAGCAAATAACACCTATAAATTCTGTGGAGAAAGAAATGAAGTGTCATCGTATTGAAGAGCTGCTTGAGCTACTAGAGCCTGAGTGGCATAAAGACCAAGAAATGAACCTGCTACAGTTCATCATGAAACTGGCAAACGAAGCGGGTTACGAAGGTAAACTGGAAGATCTCACCGACGACGTGCTGATCTACCACCTAAAAATGCGCAACAGCGGCAAAGATGAAATGATCCCTGGTCTTAAGAAAGACCAAGAAGATGATTTCAAAACAGCGATCCTACGCGCACGCGGTATCATCAAGTAAACCGCTCAACACCCAGCATTGATAAGCGACTCATTTGAGTCGCTTTTTTTATAACTAAATCAAACAGTTCAAAAAGGTATTTATAACTGTTCAGTCATTTATCAGGTTAACTGTACTGACTTTTGTTGTTAAACGTTGACTGCGTTAAAGAAACGGAATTGTTATTGATTGTATAATCGCCGTTCATCAGTATTTACTAAAATAATTATGTCCCGTCATGAATAATGATATGGGCGAAGCAGCAATGTCATCGAGTGACATCATTAGAAATGTCACCGTACATTATAAGAAAGCCTAAAGAAGGATGAGTGCATGAGTCAGGATAAGATTGATATCAAAGATGTGACTCCAAAAACCTTTAACCCGAAAACCCACAAAGGGAACGGGGATCGTTTCAACCCAAGTAATCGAATCTATGTACGTGAGAGTAAAGGCACGTTTCAAAAGCTGCGTCGTTATGGCGGTTGGTTTTTGTTGCTGTTGTTTGCATTGGTTCCATGGATTCCTTACGGCGAGCGCCAAGCCATTTTGCTGGACATCGGTAACCAGCAGTTCAACTTTTTCGGCACAACGCTGTATCCACAAGACCTTACCCTACTCGCACTGCTGTTTGTAATAGCCGCGTTTGGGCTGTTCTTTATCACCACCTTCTTGGGGCGGGTTTGGTGTGGCTACTTGTGCCCGCAAACCGTGTGGACCTTCATTTATATCTGGTTTGAGGAAAAACTCGAAGGCAGTGCTAATAAACGCCGTAAGCAGGACTCCAATAAACTGACAGCCAATTTAGCAATGCGCAAAACCATCAAGCACATAGCGTGGTTTGCGATAGCGCTCGCCACTGGCTTCACCTTTGTCGGTTATTTCGTGCCGATGAAGCAGCTAGTTATCGACTTCTTCACCTTTAATGCCAACTTCTGGCCAGTCTTCTGGGTGATGTTCTTTGCCATTTGTACCTACGGCAATGCAGGCTGGATGCGCTCTATTATGTGTATTCACATGTGTCCTTACGCGCGTTTCCAATCGGCGATGTTCGACAAAGACACTTTCATTGTGGGTTACGACACCAAACGTGGTGAGAAGCGCGGCCCTCGTTCACGCAAAGCCGATCCAAAACAGCTTGGTTTAGGTGACTGTATCGATTGTGACTTGTGTGTTCAGGTATGTCCTACCGGCATCGACATTCGTGATGGCTTGCAGTATGAATGTATCAATTGTGGTGCGTGTATTGATGCGTGTGACAACACCATGGAACGCATGGGTTACGAGAAAGGTCTGATCAACTACACCACGGAACATCGTCTCTCAGGCAAAAGCACCAAAGTTATGCGTCCGAAACTGCTTGGCTATGGCGCAGTGCTCTTAGTCATGATTGGCCTGTTCTTCCTACAAGTGGCATCGGTTGATCCAGCAGGCATGAGTGTTCTACGTGACCGTAACCAATTGTTCCGAGTGAACAGCTCTGGCGAAGTAGAAAACACCTATACCTTGAAAGTGATCAACAAAACTCAACAAGTTCAAGAGTACGACTTGAACGTCGAAGGTTTGAGTGATGTTAGCTGGTATGGCAAACAAACCATTCAAGTTGAACCAGGAGAGGTATTGAACTTACCAATGAGCCTTGGCGCAGATCCTGACAAGCTAGACTCTGCGATCACGACAATTCAGTTTATACTCACCGATAAGAGCAACGAATTCACCATTGAAGTGGAAAGCCGATTTATCAAGAAGCTATAACTTCAATGACCAATGGAAAAAGGCTCAGTAATGAGCCTTTTTATTTATATGTCCCAAGGTACTTTCAACTTTGATGCCCTCACGCCTGACTTTATGTGGTACGCGCTAGAGAGCATCGGCATTCGAGCAGAATCGGGCTTTCTAGCACTCAACAGCTACGAAAACCGCGTTTACCAATTCACAGACGAAGAGCGTCAGCGCTACGTGGTGAAGTTCTACCGCCCTGAACGTTGGAGCAACGAGCAGATTCAAGAAGAGCATGATTTCACACTTGAATTGATCGACAACGAAATTCCGGTCGCTCCACCCGTTCGCATTAATGGTCATACTTTGCATCATTACCAAGGCTACGGTTTTGCTTTATTTGAGAGCGTGGGTGGCCGTCAGTATGAAGTCGACAACTTAGAGCAGCTCGAAGGCGTGGGTCGTTTCCTTGGCCGCATCCACAAAGTCGGTAGCCGCCAATCCTTTCAACACAGACCAACCATAGGCTTGCAAGAATACCTCTATCAACCAAGAGAGATTCTGCAAAACGCCAACATGATTCCGATGCATTTGGAGAACAGCTTCTTCAATGATTTGGATATGCTGATTAAATCGATTGAAAGTCACTGGCAAGAAGGCTTCAGCACGATTCGTCTGCACGGCGATTGCCATCCGGGGAACATCTTATGGCGCGATGGCCCAATGTTTGTCGATTTGGATGACTCACGTAATGGCCCAGCGGTACAAGACTTATGGATGCTGCTCAATGGCGAGCGCCAAGACAAGCTAATGCAATTAGATATTGTTTTAGAAGGTTACCAAGAGTTTTGCGATTTTAACTCGGCAGAATTGAAACTAATCGAACCACTTCGCGGTCTACGAATGGTGCACTATATGGCATGGCTAGCAAAACGTTGGCACGACCCGGCATTTCCGCTCGCTTTTCCATGGTTTAATGAGCCAAAATACTGGGAAGGTCAGGTCCTTGCATTTAAAGAGCAGATTGCCAACTTAGAAGAAGCACCGCTATCTTTAATGCCTCAATGGTAAGTCAGGCCGAACAATTCAAAATGGAGATAATTAAATGAAAAAGCTGTTCGCACTGTTTTCTATGCTGATGCTAAGCCTGTCGGCACATGCAGCGCAATTCAAAGAAGGTGAACATTACAAAGTATTGGCTCTAGAGGCATCGAAAAAGCCTGTAGTGACTGAGTTCTTCTCTTTCTACTGCCCACACTGTCATTCTTTCGAGCCGATCATTCAGCAACTGAAGAAGCAGCTACCTGAAGATGTGAAACTGCAAAAGAACCACGTGTCATTCATGGGTGGCAACATGGGCCCTTCAATGAGCAAAGCATACGCGACCATGGTTGCGCTTAAAATTGAAGACAAGATGGTACCTGTGATGTTTAACCGCATTCACAACATGCGTAAAGCACCTCGTGACGATGCAGAGCTTCGTCAAATCTTCCTAGATGAAGGCGTAGATGCGAAGAAATTCGATGCTGCATTCAAAGGCTTCGCGGTTGATTCAATGGTTCGCCGTATGGACAAGCAATTTGAAAACAGCGGCCTAACTGGTGTTCCAGCGGTTATCGTTAACAACAAATACCTAGTTCAAGCACAGGGCATTAAGTCTACTGACGAGTACTTTGCGCTAGTGAATTACTTGCTGACACTGAAGTAATCCAGACCGTCATTAAAAAGGGGAGCACATTGCTCCCCTTTCTATTTATGAATCTCTTGCAGCACTTGGTCTTTCTCTTGCCACACATCACCTAACCATTGTTGGAACTGGCGTTTGTATGGCTTGTCATTGAAGTAATCACCCAACACTCGCTCATCAACTGGCAGAACCTTCACTCGCACCACAATTTTGGTCATACGCCCCATCAGCATATCTTTAAAGGGTTTATTGGTGTTTTCTGGGTACGCTAAGGTCACATCGATGATGTTCTCAAACTGCTCCCCCATGGCCGCTAACGTATAAGCAATGCCACCAGATTTAGGTTGCAACAAATGTTGATAACCCGCTCGGCTCTTACGTTGCTTATCTTGAGTAAAGCGTGTGCCCTCTACATAGTTCACCACTGTGGTTGGCGTATGTTTAAACTTGGCGCATGAACGGCGCGTGGTTTGCAGATCTTGCCCACGTTTGTCTGGATTACGAAGCAAATACTCTCGCGAATAGCGACGCATGAACGGCATATCTAACGCCCAGCATGCCATTCCGATAAAAGGCACATATAATAGCTGCTGCTTAAGGAAAAATTTTGGCATCGGAATGCGATCTTTAAACACGCAACACAGTACAACAATGTCAGTCCAACTAAGATGATTACTGATCAGTAAGTACCAGCCGTCTTTCTTTAGGTTTTCACCGCCTTGAACATCCCATTCAACGCGATTTGAGAGCGCAAGAATACCGGCGTTGACCGTTGCCCACACCCACATCATTTTGTTGGCAGCCTCGGTGCCTTTGGCTTTGAGCTTCGCAGTTGGAAGCAACAGCTTAAAAATGGCGATGATACAAATTGCGATGGAACAAACCGCAGAATTTATAATCACAAAAGAAGCGTTAAAAATGAGTAACAAATATGCCAACATGGTAACCAATCAGTAACTATAGCGCGTGAGTAATAAAACAGCGTGTAATTATACGAATCCGTTGCCACATTGAAACATTTGTAAGAATGGTCAGATTTGTTTCACTGTAAAACTGGACCAACGCTCAAGTGACATCTTTCATTCGACAAACAAGGAGAAAGCGAATGAATCCAAGGCTAACCTTACTGCCTTTGGCCTTTATCGTCAGTTCAGCACAAGCTCAGCTTGCAGAAACAGCAGGTTTTAGCGGTGAGATTTCGTTGAACGCAGGCTTCGTCTCATCAGAATCCAACTTCAATACAGACAGCAACAGCACTATCACGTCATTGAATCAGCGTGCCGAAAGTGATGAATCTTTTATCGTTGCACCGCTAGGCAGCGCAGCGTATACCTTTGGTAATAAACTCAACCACCAAGTGTATGCCGGTACCACTCGTTCCGATATCGCGATCGGTACTCTCGCCTTCCAACTTGGTTACAAATACCAACTGGCTTCAGGCACTGTACTCGACTTTTCCTACTTACCAACCATCTTGGAGGGAGAAACTTGGCAAGATCCGTACTTAACGGGACAGTCGAGAAAAACCACCGATGAGGGCGGCAATGCGTTTCGTCTCCAAATCAATCGCTTCTTAGACGACAACTTTAATCTTGATTTGGCGTACGCAGATAAAGACGTAGAAAAAGATACCGTGACCGATTCATCTTTGCTGCGTGATGCAAAGATCTACCACATCAAAGGTGACTACCGCATTCCGCTCAGCCGCACGTCGATGCTGCAACCCGCATTTACTTATGTCTACCAAGATGCAGATGGCGAAGCGGAATCCTTCGACTCTTACCGATTCGAATTAAGTTGGTTCCAGTTTGTGAATCGCCATCGTTTTGCAGTTACGGCAGGCTACACGCTGAAAAACTACGAAGCAGACAGTGATACATTCGATAAGACGCGTGATGACGGTAAACTCAGCTTGTTCGCGGCCTACGAGTACAAGAACGTATTCGATTGGGAAAACTGGTCACTCATCTCTCTGGCAGGTTACGGGAACAACGATTCCAACATCACCTTCTACGATGAAAAAGAATACCTACTGTCTGTCGGTTTGAACTACGACTTCTAGACACGTTAATCGCAGTGAGCAAAGCCGCTCACTGCGATTTCTTTATTCCTTATACCGCTTGAGCCGTCAACTGCTTGAGCAACCTATCCATTGCTCGATAACCCAAAGCTTCTGCCAGATGCGTTCGCTCAATTTGCGGTGAGCCTTCCAGATCAGCGATAGTGCGTGCGACTTTGATGATGCGATGGTAAGCACGAATCGATAATCCAAGGCGATGCAGCGCATTTTCTAAAAACTCAGCGTCGCTTTTTTGCAGCGGGCAAAAGGCTTCAATCTCTCGACTTCCCAATAACGCGTTCACTTTACCACTGCGTTTCACCATGCTTTCTCTGGCCTGATTGACTCTTTGCTTAACCACAGCGGTAGGCTCTCCTCGATCGCCCCCTTCAGCAAGTGTGCCTTTTGGCAATGCGGGAATCTCTAACGACATATCAAAGCGGTCAAGAAGCGGGCCTGATAACCGACCAAGGTAACGCAGGATGGCTTGCGGGTTTGTCCGAGCTTGATTGCCCTCGTAATACCCTGTCGGGCTTGGATTTAATGCGCCAACCAATTGGAATCGAGCTGGAAAGCGGGTTTTACCCTGCGCGCGAGAGATAATGATTTCACCAGACTCCAATGGCTCACGTAAAGAGTCGAGCACCTTACGGTCAAACTCAGGCATCTCATCTAGGAACAGTAACCCATTGTGTGCTAATGAAATCTCACCCGGCCTAGGCACAGAACCGCCCCCCACGAGCGCTGCCATTGAGCTAGAATGGTGCGGCGCGCGAAACGGTCGCGTCTTCCAGTTGTGCTCGTTGATTTCACTTTGGGTCAGTGATGCCACAGAAGCGGTTTCCATTGCCTCTTCAACATTCATCTCAGGTAACAAGTCACACAGGCGTGATGCCAGCATGGTTTTCCCCGTACCAGGTGGGCCAAGAAACAATAGATTGTGATTGCCTGCTGCAGCGATCTCTAAAGCGCGTTTACCTTGCTGTTGACCGATGATGTCTTGCAAATCTCGGCTGTGTTTTTTGATCTCTTTTTTCTTCGGGGTTTGATACAAATTCAATTGATGCTGACCACAAAGCTCAGCACAAACTTCCAATAGCGATTGAGCAGATTTGTGCTGCTCTTTACCCACTAATGCTGCTTGATCACCATTGGCATGAGGCACCACTAAACGGCGCTGTTTTTTGTTCGCAGCCAATGCAGCAGGCAGCACGCCTTTTACAGCTCTTAGTCCGCCAGAAAGGGCTAATTCACCAACAAATTCGTAGTTTTTGAGCTTATCTGTCGCGATTTGTTCTGAAGCTGCCAAAATCCCTAATGCAATTGGCAGATCGAAGCGTCCACCTTCTTTGGGCAGATCCGCAGGTGCCAAATTTACCGTAATTCGCTTGGCAGGGAATTGAAAGTTGGAATTGACGATCGCACTGCGGACGCGATCTTTCGATTCTTTTACTGTCGTTTCCGGTAGACCCACTAGCGTAAAGCCCGGCATCCCGTTACTGATGTGGACTTCCACACTTACCGACGGCGCTTGCACACCCACACTTGCTCGACTATGAATGATTGCCAGCCCCATAATTTCCTCAAATTCTTGTACGTTATATAACCAGATGTTTTCTATATGGATATGTTATATAGCCTGTCCAGATTGGTACTTAATGTGAAAAAAGAATGACTTTTTGCTTGTCATGCAGCAGATTTGTGTGTTACCACTAGTGACGCAAACATTTTCGTAGAACATTACACAATACTTATTAACGAAAACAGAACGACAGACAGATGAACTTATTCGCTCACATCAACTCACTGCTAGCCCTGATTATCGTGGTCATTATTGGCACCGCGCGGGGGATTGTGGGCGAAAGATAACCACAAATTACAAAAAACCCCCGCACTGAGAAGTCCGGGGGTTTTTTTACAACTACAAGTTGTCATCTGTCTAACCCTTAGACAGCTTAACGGGAAGAATGGGAGTGCACATGAAGTGCAAAACACATGGCGATAGCTACGAGCCACAACGTAGCAAAGGAGGTTTACGATGACCGGTGCAGAACTAGTCGTAGCCGCTTTAAGACAGCAAGGCATCGAGACGGTGTTTGGGTATCCTGGTGGAGCCATCATGCCAATCTACGATGCGTTGTATGACGGAGGTGTAGAACACATCTTATGCCGTCATGAGCAAGGGGCTGCAATGGCCGCCATCGGGATGGCTCGAGCGACGCAAGACGTTGCCGTTTGTATGGCCACTTCAGGCCCAGGCGCCACCAACCTTGTTACTGGCCTTGCCGACGCCTTCCTCGATTCCGTTCCTCTAGTAGCCATCACAGGTCAGGTTGCTAGCTCTCATATCGGTACCGACGCGTTCCAAGAAATGGATGTGATCGGAATGTCTCTAGCCTGTACCAAACACAGTTATCTAGTGACTGAGATTGAAGACCTTGCCCCAACGCTAGCCGAAGCGTTCGAAGTAGCAAAAACAGGGCGTCCTGGTCCGGTGATTGTTGATATCGCCAAAGACGTTCAGCTTGCACAAGCACCAACCGAATTACTGCCTCCTTTTGTTCCACCAGCTGCACCTTTAGTCACTGATGCTGATATCCAGCGCGCTCAAGAAGTGCTTGCCGCTTCAACTCGTCCAGTTTTATACGTCGGTGGTGGCGTACAGATTGCCAAAGCGACAGACTCAGTACGCGAATTCCTACGTTTAAACCCAATGCCAGCAGTAAGCACGCTAAAAGGTTTGGGCACCATTGAACGTCACGACCCGCACTACTTAGGTATGTTGGGCATGCATGGCACCAAAGCCGCAAACCTTGTGGTTCAAGAATGTGACCTTTTGATTGTGGTTGGGGCACGTTTTGATGACCGCGTGACAGGTAAGCTCGACACGTTTGCGCCAAACGCGAAAGTCATTCATATCGACATCGATGCGGCTGAAATCCATAAGCTTCGCCACGCCAATGCACCTCTTCGTGGTGAGATCAGCAAGATTCTTCCTCAACTAGAGCTCACTCAAGATATCACTCCTTGGGTACATCACAGTGAAAGCCTGCGTAGCGGATTCAAATGGCGTTACGACCACCCGGGCGAGTTGATCTACGCTCCGCTGCTACTTAAACAGTTGTCAGACATGATGCCGGATAGCTCTATTGTCTCGACCGACGTAGGTCAGCATCAGATGTGGGCAGCACAGCACATCCAACCACGCGATCCACAAAACTTCATCACTTCTGCTGGCCTTGGCACTATGGGCTTTGGCCTACCAGCGGCGATGGGCGCTGCAGTCGCACGTCCTGATGATCAGTCTATCCTTATTACAGGTGACGGTTCATTTATGATGAACGTGCAGGAGTTGGGCACGCTGAAGCGTCGTCAGATTCCAGTAAAGATTGTCCTTCTTAACAACCAACGTCTTGGCATGGTTCGCCAATGGCAGTCGCTGTTCTTTGACGGCCGCCACAGCGAAACCATTCTTGATGACAACCCAGACTTCGTAATGCTGGCCAAAGCGTTCGATATCCCGGGTAAAACCATCACCAAGAAGGAAGAAGTCGAACCGGCTCTCAAAGAGATGCTAGAAAGTAAGACTTCTTACATGCTTCACGTTTTAATCGACGAAGAAGAGAACGTGTGGCCACTTGTACCACCTGGTGCATCAAACAGTGATATGTTGGAAAACACTTAGGAGACAATCGCATGGACAGATATTTACTCGACATCAAAGCCGACGATAAACCGGTATTGTTGGAGCGCGTTCTTCGTGTGATTCGTCACCGAGGCTTTGTGATCAAACAAGTCGCGGCTACCCAAAACCACGAAAGCAAAGTAGCCAGCGTAGAGATCATCGTCGACAGCGATCGACCTATCTCGTTTTTGGTCAATCAAATTGAGAAGTTGTGGGACATTCGTACCGTTGAGGTACTTAAGATCCGCAACGATGAACTCCCAAATCACAACTTACAACAACACGTGAGTGCATAAGGAAGGCAATAAATGGCAACGAAAACTGCAGATTTCATTTGGTTTAATGGCGAGATGGTTCCGTGGGCAGAGGCGAACGTTCACGTTCTGACTCACGCAATGCACTACGGCACCTCTGTATTTGAAGGCGTACGCTGCTACAACACGCCAAAAGGACCAATTGTCTTCCGTCACCGTGAGCATGCACAACGTTTAAAAGATTCTGCCAAGATTTACCGCTTCCCGATTCCATACACAGTGGAAGAAATCATGGAAGCAACACGCGAAACACTGCGCCAGAACAAACTCGACAGTGCTTACATTCGTCCATTGGGTTTTGTCGGTAATGTTGGCTTGGGCGTGTGTCCTCCCGTTGGCACAGAGATGGACCTAATCATTGCCGCATTCCCTTGGGGCTCTTACCTAGGTGAAGAAGCGCTAGAAGCTGGCGTTGATGCCATGATCTCTAGTTGGAATCGCGCAGCACCTAACACCATCCCAACTGCGGCTAAAGCAGGTGGTAACTACCTATCTTCACTGCTCGTTGGTGGTGAAGCTCGTCGTCACGGCTATGACGAAGGTATCGCACTGAGCGTCGATGGTTACCTATCGGAAGGCGCCGGTGAAAACATTTTTGTTATCAAAGACGGCGTGATCACTACACCACCAGCAACGAGCGCGATTCTACCGGGCATTACTCGTGATTCGATCATGACTATTGCACGCGATAAAGGTTATGAAGTGCGTGAGGCCAATATTGCACGTGAAGCGCTTTACCTTGCCGATGAAGTCTTTATGACAGGTACCGCAGCTGAAGTTGTACCAGTAGCAACTATCGACAAAATTGATGTGGGCACAGGTAAACGCGGCCCAATCACTAAAGAACTACAAGCGGCCTACTTTGGCCTATTTAACGGTACCACGGAAGATAAGTGGGGCTGGTTAGACTATGTGTACCCAGAACAGAAGTAAGAAGGATTAGGAAATGCCAAAATATAGATCAGCAACCACAACACATGGTCGTAACATGGCGGGAGCACGAGCACTATGGCGTGCAACGGGTGTGAAAGAAGAAGACTTCGGTAAACCAATCATCGCCGTCGTAAACTCATTTACTCAATTTGTTCCGGGTCACGTACACCTAAAAGACATGGGTCAGCTTGTAGCACGTGAAATCGAAAAAGCCGGCGGCATCGCAAAAGAATTCAACACCATCGCGGTTGATGATGGTATCGCAATGGGTCACGGCGGCATGCTGTACTCACTGCCTTCACGCGAACTGATCGCAGACTCAGTAGAATATATGGTCAACGCGCACTGTGCCGATGCCATGGTTTGTATCTCTAACTGTGACAAAATCACTCCGGGAATGTTGATGGCATCTATGCGTCTTAACATCCCTGTTATCTTTGTTTCTGGTGGTCCAATGGAAGCGGGTAAAACCAAGCTTTCTGATCAGATAATCAAGCTAGACCTTGTTGATGCAATGATCCAAGGTGCGGATCCAAAAGTGTCTGACGAGCAAAGTGAGCAGATCGAACGCAGCGCATGCCCAACGTGTGGATCGTGTTCAGGCATGTTCACTGCAAACTCAATGAACTGTCTAACGGAAGCACTGGGTCTTTCTCAACCGGGTAACGGTTCTATGCTGGCAACACACGCTGACCGTGAACAACTGTTCCTCAATGCAGGTCGTCGTATCGTTGAACTGACTCGTCGTTACTACGAGCAAGATGACGAATCAGCACTACCTCGCAACATCGCTACGTTTGATGCGTTCGAAAACGCAATGGCGCTGGATATTGCAATGGGTGGCTCGACCAACACTATTTTGCACCTATTGGCTGCAGCGCAAGAAGGCGAAGTGGATTTCGATATGGAAGATATCGATCGCCTATCTCGCCAAGTACCACACCTATGCAAAGTGGCACCATCTACCCAGAAATATCACATGGAAGACGTACACCGCGCTGGTGGCGTAATGGCGATTCTTGGTGAGCTTGACCGCACAGGTCTACTACACAATGATGCGCGCACCGTACTTGGCCTTTCGATGAAAGAGCAGCTGGCAAAATACGACATCATCCAAACTGAAGACGAAGAAGTACTTAAGTTCTACCGCGCAGGCCCTGCGGGTATTCGCACCACTCAAGCGTTCTCACAAGATTGCCGCTGGGATCGCCTTGATGATGACCGAGCAGAAGGTTGTATTCGTACCAAAGAAAATGCCTTTAGCCAAGAAGGTGGCCTAGCCGTTCTATCAGGCAACATCGCGCTGGATGGTTGTATCGTTAAGACAGCTGGTGTTGATGAGAGCATTCATAAGTTCACTGGCCCAGCCGTAGTATTTGAAAGCCAAGAAGACGCCGTGGAAGGCATCTTGGGTGGCAAAGTAAAAGCAGGCGACGTGGTAATTATCCGCTACGAAGGTCCTAAAGGTGGCCCGGGCATGCAAGAAATGCTGTACCCAACCACTTACCTAAAATCGATGGGCCTTGGCAAAGAGTGTGCACTTCTGACTGACGGCCGTTTCTCTGGCGGTACATCTGGCCTGTCTATCGGCCACGCCTCTCCTGAAGCAGCAAACGGCGGTGCGATTGGCTTGGTGAAGCAAGGCGACATTATTGCGATTGATATTCCAAACCGTTCAATTTCACTTCAAGTGTCTGAACAAGAACTTGCAGAGCGCCGTGCGAAACAAGACGAGTTAGGCTGGAAACCGGTAGACCGCCAACGTGAAGTTTCATTTGCACTCAAAGCTTACGCAAGTATGGCGACCAGTGCTGACAAAGGTGCAGTACGAGACAAATCTAAGCTTGAGGGCTAGCTTTATGAGTCAACCCTTTCCCTTAAAACAGGAAAACCAATCTGGTGCAGATTATCTGCGCCAGATCTTGCGTGCTCCTGTGTATGAAGTCGCGACTGTCACACCTTTGCAAGAGATGCCTCGCCTTGCTGCTCGTATTGGCAACAATGTGCAAATCAAACGTGAAGACCGCCAACCCGTGCACTCGTTCAAATTGCGCGGTGCATACAACATGGTGGCAAGCCTGTCTGAAGAGCAAAAAGCCGCAGGTGTCATCGCAGCATCTGCAGGTAACCACGCTCAAGGCATGGCGCTTTCTGGTACTAAGCTAGGCATCAAGACCACTATCGTGATGCCAAAAACCACACCTGACATCAAAGTTGATGCGGTACGTGGCTTTGGTGGCAACGTGGTGCTGCACGGCAGTAACTTTGATGAGGCAAAAGCCGAGGCAGAGCGTCTATCCGAGTTAAACGGGTACACCTTTGTCCCTCCCTTCGATCATCCACTGGTGATTGCAGGTCAAGGCACCATCGGCATGGAAATGCTGCAACAAAATGGTCACCTTGACTACATCTTCGTCCCTGTCGGTGGTGGCGGTTTGGCTGCGGGTGTTGCGGTGCTTGTGAAGCAGCTCATGCCAGAAATCAAAGTGATTGCGGTTGAGCCAGAAGATTCGTCATGCCTCAAAGCCGCTTTGGATGCTGGTGAGCCAGTGGTACTAGACCAAGTCAGTATGTTTGCCGATGGCGTCGCTGTAAAACGCATTGGCGAAGAGACTTTCCGTCTATGTCAAAAGTACATTGATGGCCATATTGCGGTCTCTAGCGATGAAATCTGCGCAGCAGTAAAAGACATCTTTGAAGACACTCGCGCCATTGCTGAACCTTCAGGCGCACTTGCTCTGGCAGGTTTGAAGAAGTTTGCTGAGCAAAACAAACTGCAAGGTAAGAATCTAGGCACCGTGCTGTCTGGTGCAAACACTAACTTCCATGGTCTGCGTTATGTTTCTGAGCGTTGCGAGCTTGGTGAGAAACGTGAAGGTCTGCTTGCAGTTACTATTCCTGAGCGTCAAGGTGCATTCTTTGAGTTCTGTAACCTCATTGGCGGCCGTGCCGTAACGGAGTTTAACTATCGCTACAATGATGACGCCCTGGCGAATATCTTTGTCGGTGTTCGTTTGCAAGGCGGTCAGGAAGAGCTAGAAAACATCATTCACGACTTACGTGATGGTGGCTACCCTGTGGTTGACCTCTCTGATGATGAAATGGCGAAACTGCACGTGCGCTACATGATTGGTGGTAAGCCATCTAAGCCACTCAAAGAACGCCTCTACAGCTTTGAATTCCCAGAATATCCGGGAGCGCTGCTTAAGTTCTTGAGTACACTCGGTACTCATTGGAATATCAGCTTGTTCAACTACCGTAACCACGGCGCTGACTACGGACGCGTTTTATGTGGTTTCGAGTTAGATGAAAGCGACTTAGCTCAGTTTTCTGCGCATTTGCGCGAACTTGGCTATCAATGCAAAGACGAAACAGACAACCCGTCTTACAAGTTCTTCTTGTCGTAACCAGTATCATGCAATAAAAAATCCCTCGTTTGATGAGGGATTTTTTTATCAACTTTGAATCAACGCAATCTCTGCCGTTTCCGGCTCTGGCGCCTTGAACTCGCTGTATTGCTGATAGTTAACAACACGGTCTCGACCTTGGTCTTTCGCAAGGTACAACGCCTTATCCGCCATCTTCACCAGTCCCTCAATATCCGAAGCCGGTTCTGGATACGTTGCAACACCAATCGACACACTTAACTGCCCTAACGACAAACCTTTGTGCTCAAGATGCAACGCTCTAATCTGGTCAACAATGTTTTGTGCATAGTCGGTCGCGGAAGCCATATCGCAATGCGGCAGAATCACGGCTAACTCTTCTCCACCGAGACGACACGCCGTTTCATCTTCAGAGACGGTGCGTTTTAATAGAGCGCTAATCTCTTTGAGCACGTAATCACCGGCATCATGGCCAAAGTTGTCGTTAAATCGCTTGAAGTGGTCGAGATCGAGCATCAATAGAGACATATCTTCTGTACTGGTTGCCGAGTTGTTCACATGTTCAGTCAGCTTCTGCTCGAAGAAGCGACGATTGTACAAACCTGTCAACGGATCGCTCAGTGCTTGCGAGCGCAGTTTTTCTTGCAGGCTCAGGTTAGCCAATGCCAAACCAAGGTGCTCCGCCACACTGTAAGCAAGCTGCATGGTCATCTCGTCAACCTTGATATCACCTTGGCCAAAGTACAAATGCATAATGCCAATAGTGTTCCCATGCGCTGTCAGAGGAATGCACAACGTTTGGTTATTCTCAACCGATGCCATGTGCTCACACGTGAGGTTATGGAAAGATTCTATCGATAAGTGACTGCGACCTTTGCGCAATGACCAGCATTCATCCGGAGCGAAAGAACGACTGCCCGGCCAACTCTCTCCCCAATCAAGTTGAGTAACCAACTGGTTGCGCGAAGAACGCATCAGGGAAATACTGCCATTCACTTTACCGAGGATACGCGGCACGATGTCTTCCACCACCATTTGCGCTTCGACCAGGTTGTTACATGCTGCCAGCATATTCGCTAGGCGATGCATTAGCTCGATTTCTAGAGTGCGTTGACGAATACGCTCGTCCTGCTTTTTCTGCTCTTCAGAGACTTTATGGATAATTTGGCGATGACTGAAGATCGAGGTCGCAATAAGAAAACCAATACTCAAAACAACCATCACACCTAAGATTGCCATTAACTCCGAAGTCATGGTTTTAAGGTGATGCATCGGTACGGATAACACGACCACAAATTCCTGAGCATCAAATTCAATCTTGCGTGAAACGTAGAATAGGTCGACCGACAGCACTTCACTAAAGCGCACATCGTAGCCAGATCCGTTTTCCCAAGCCTGAATAAACTCCGGACGATCGCCGTGACTCTCCAAGCCAATCAGAGCACGATCAGAAAGTGCGGTATCACCTACCACCGTCCCTTGCTGATCTATCACTTGAATACGAGCGTCCGCATCCGCTTGCGTGAGATCGCCAATGTAGTCGTCGATATCCGACTCGCTAGCAAAGTGAGGGTTGTCTTCCTTGATTTCATAAATAACGTCAGTGAGCAATGACTCGGTAGTGCGCTGAACTGAATCATGCACAGAACGCTCAAGCGTCATATAAAAACCGTAAAGCCCCACCAACATAAACACAGACAATGCAATGATCGGTAAGATTTGCCATTTTCGATCCACTAGCTTTGACATAATCCTTCATCCTAAATTTACCGAACTTTGTTTTGATTGTTAATAAATTGACCATGTTGTCAACAGGTGTTTAAAGCAATTTCCATTTTTATGAATGTTGTAGCCAATCTCGATGCAGTTGACTTGACGAACCAAGATAATCCACCATCCATTGAATCAACTTGTGATTATCGTCATTACGCCATACCAAGCAGCATTGGCTCAACGGCTTATCATCCTGCAGAACTTTTTCCACCAGCACGCCTTCATGGATAAGCGGCATCGCAATATGGCGTGGCATGTAACCCACTCCGACTCCGTTTTTTAAACACTCAATTGCGCTGTACCAGTTAGGCAGCAATAAACGTCTCTGTTTGGGGTAGTGCCCTGTGTGACGTTTTGGCAACACGTTAGAAGTATCATCGAGACAGATCGCCGGAAATTGACTGACAAACTCTTCTGTTAGGGTTTGTTGGCGAACACAAGGATGTGCAGGAGACATTACAAATGCCCAGTCCAACATCCCCATGTCTTTGACTTCAAAATCACCACCTACCGGGATGGCAGACGTGGCTCCAACAACAATATCAGCACGCCCTTGAGCAATGGCTTCCCAAGAGCCGTTAAACACTTCCATGTTGATTTGCAGCTCTGCAAATTCAAATTCTCGATAGAAATCCTCAACCAGAGGCTTGAGCTTATCGAGCTTAACCACGTTATCCAGTGTGAGCTTGAGTGTTGATTGCCAGCCATGTGCCGCGCGGCGAGTTTGCGCTTTCACTTCTGCCATTTGCCTGAGCAACAAGCGCGCCTCTTCGATAAACAACTCACCTGCAGGCGTCAATTCCACCTTTCTCGGTAATCGACGAAACAAAACCACATCTAACTCTTGCTCAACTTGGCGCACGCCATAGCTAATTGCAGAAGGCACTTTATGCAGCACCTCTGCTGCCGCAGTAAAACTACCCAAACGAGCAACGGTATCGAGCATTTCCAGTGAAGACTTGGAGAACATGATTTCGACCTTTCAAAAAATTTGATTGATAACCAACAATTTTAGCGTTTTATTTTCTCAAAATCGAAAAATAGAATGGCGAGGTAAATAAATCAGGGTTGGCGCCAACTGATACTGAACAAAAAATGATTAAATAATTTGATTGGTTGAATCATGAAAATATCAAAACTACAGCTTGTTTATCTAGCAGCCCTATCTATGCTCGGCTTTATCGCCACCGATATGTACTTACCTGCCTTCAAAGCGATGGAAATCGACTTTGCTACAGGTCCAGAACAAATCGCACTTTCTCTGACCGTCTTTCTTGTTGGTATGGCTTTTGGTCAGTTGATGTGGGGTCTGGCTTCAGACAAATTTGGTCATCGTAATACGCTAGCCGCAGGTTTAGCGCTGTTTACTGTTGCTTCATTCGGTCTCGCATTCAGTGAGCAAGTGTGGCAGCTCTTAGCACTGCGCTTTGTACAGGCTATCGGTGTATGTGCTCCAGCCGTTATTTGGCAAGCGATGGTAATCAAACGCCACTCTAGCCAGAGCCAACAAATCTTTGCCACTATCATGCCGCTTGTAGCACTGTCTCCAGCACTAGCCCCTCAGCTAGGTGTGTTGTTGGCAAACAACTTCGGTTGGCACAGCATTTTTGTTGCATTGACGCTGATGGGCGTACTGCTTGTCGTTGCGACAATGGCGCAAAAAGATGAAAAAGTAGAAGTAAAACAAACCAGCATCTCTTCAGACATCAAATCACTACTAGGTTCTAAAACTTACCTAGGTAACGTGTTTATGTTTGCAACAGCGTCTGCGGCTTTCTTTGCTTACCTAACCGGTATGCCAGAAATCATGTCTCAACTCGGCTATGAAGCAAAAGACATCGGTTTGAGCTTTATCCCACAAACTATTGCTTTCATGGTTGGTGGCTACTTAGGTAAGGTTGGCGTTCGTAAATATGGTGACGAAAAGATTCTGCGTCAGTTGATTGGCCTGTTTAGTGTTGCTGCACTGCTTATCTTCGCTGCGTCACAATGGCAACTGACCTCTATCTGGCCAATCCTAGCTCCATTCTGTTTGATTGCGGTGGCAAACGGTGCGCTTTACCCAATCGTCGTAAACCGCGCCTTAGCAAGTGCTCAACAGAGTCCTGCTACGGCTGCTGGTCTACAAAACAGCCTGCAAATTACCGTGAGCAGCCTATCAAGCGCACTCGTTGCAGCAATGGCGAGCCAAGCACAAATGGTGACAGGTGTTGCTATTGTGATTTGTATGGGTGGTCTGTGGATGGGTTACATTCTGTCTAACCGTGAATTGTCTCAGCACTTCACAACACCTGACAATGCTCGAGTGGTAAGTGAAGACGAGCTTTAAAAACCAGTAAGCTCAGTCTAAAAACAATAAACAAAGAGCCGCACTATGCGGCTCTTTGTTTTTCTAGGATAGCGATGAATAAGAGCTTACATACTCTTCAAACCCCATTTTTCAGCCGTTTGCTTAAAGAAACCTTGAGTCTTCTTAAGCTCAACCCAGTGGTTGATGTAGTTAATCCATACTTGGTCATCTTGCGGCAAGAGCATCGCAATTGGAGTTGGTTTACGCGGCTCTTTAACTGGAACAATCGCCAACTGTTTAAACTTCTCCACCAACGTGGCCGCTTCTACGTTTGATGTAACCGATACGTCGGCACGGCGAGCTAGCAATTCTTGGAAGTCACGCGCTGGCGCTTCAATCACAATATGCTGCGCTGATGGAAAGAAGTCTTTGACCAACTTCTCTTGAACCGTTCCTAACGTCGCTGCTACTTTCACATCTGGCTTATCGAAGTCTGCCCAATCAGAGAATTTCACTAGGTCTTTCTTTTGCACCACAGGCACAAACGCAAGATAGAAATACGGTTGGCTATAACCTGCTACTTTTGCCCGTGACATGTTCAATGATGCGCTACCAGTAATATCGTATTTGTTGGCCGTAATACCGTTAACCAGTGTTTTCCAATCGGTCGCAACGAATTCCACCTTAACGCCCAGATCTTTAGCAAGCTCAGTGGTGACATCGATATCAAAACCACGATAACTATTGGTCGCAGGATCTTTCATCGTCATCGGGTTCCAATCCCCTGTTGTCCCGACACGCAACACGCCTTTGTCCAAGATCTCTTGTAGACGACTTTCTGCATGAGCGACTTGAGTCATCGCAAGCAGACACATTCCCAACGCAAGCAACGTTTTTTTCATTTTCTATTCCCTTAAAAGAATGACGGTAGGAGATATTCCCTTTAATTATTAACCATTAGTACGGCTTCATTGATAACATAGCAGCAACAAAGGAAGTTTTTTAGTCAGTTCAGGGAGTAAATGTGAACTATCGACATCTATGCCTCGTTTCATTGCTTTTTCTCACAGGTTGCTCCGACTACCAATGGGGCTGGTATGTACTTGATCCATCGACTGAGCAAGGGCTAACAAACATCAAGTTTCTGATCGCTGGTTTTAATGACACAATCCAAGTGTCACTGCTCAGCATGCTATTTGCGATGACAATTGGATTGAGCATCGCTTTACCCGCGCTTTCTGACTCTCCAATTCTCAAATGGATCAACCGAGTTTACGTGGAAGTGATTCGCTCCATTCCTGTCTTGGTATTGTTGTTGTGGGTGTATTACGGAATGCCGACACTACTCGATGTATCCCTGAACCACTTTTGGGCAGGTGTGATTGCGCTAACCATTGCAGAGAGTGCCTTCATGGCGGAAGTATTTAGAGGGGGAATCCAAGCCATCAGTCGTGGACAACATGAAGCAGCGGAGTCACTCGGATTGAACTACTGGCAAAAAATGCGCTTAGTGATTCTTCCCCAAGCATTTCGCCAAATCTTACCGCCGCTGGGGAATCAATTCGTTTATATCCTAAAGATGAGTTCGTTGGTCAGCGTGATAGGTTTAAGTGACTTAACGAGACGAGCGAATGAGTTGGTCGTAAATGAGTACTTACCATTAGAGATCTATACGTTTCTCGTCTTAGAATATTTGGTGCTGATTCTTTTGGTCTCTCAAGCGGTGCGCTGGCTAGAGAAGCGCATAGCGATCCCAAGTCACTAAACTCTCTCTTTCACAGCACCAGATACAACAAAGCCGCTCATCAAGAGCGGCTTTGGTTTTTATTCTTTTTATGTAAGCGAATTAAGCTTACTTCTTCTTAACTGGACGCTGCCAACCGGTAATTTTGCGCTCTTTCGCACGAGAGATCACAAGCTCACCTTCAGCGACATCTTTGGTTAACGTAGTACCAGCACCAATGGTTGCACCATCCGCAACTGTCACTGGCGCGATAAGTTGGCTGTCAGAACCAACGAAGACGTCGTTACCAATGATGGTCTTAAACTTGTTCGCACCGTCGTAGTTACAAGTGATGGTACCAGCACCGATGTTAGTACGTTGACCGATTTCTGCATCACCTAGGTAAGTTAGGTGGTTCGCTTTAGAACCTTCACCGATACGCGCGTTTTTCACTTCAACGAAGTTACCCACGTGAGAGTCGTTACGCATCTCTGCGCCTGGGCGTAGGCGTGTGAATGGACCAACTGTACATTCTTCACCAACTGTTGCGCCTTCAATTACGCTGTATGGGCGAACGATGGTGTTATCGTCGATTTCACAGTCTTTCAGTACACAACCAGCGCCGATTACAACGTTATCACCCAGTGATACTTTACCTTCGATGATTACGTTCGCATCGATTTCACAATCCATACCGCATTGCAGTTCACCACGTAGGTCGAAACGCGCTGGGTCGCGCAGCATTACGCCTTGCTCTAGTAATTTCTGTGCTTGCATTGATTGGAATGCACGCTCAAGACGAGCCAATTGCGCACGGTCGTTAACACCTTCCACTTCAATCGCGTTTACTGGGTGCACCGCCTCAACCGCGCGACCTTCATCGTGCGCAGCCGCGATAACATCTGTTAAGTAGTATTCGCCTTGTGCGTTTTCGTTGTTTAGACCAGCAAGCCAGCGTTTCAGATCACCACCTGTCGCCACCAGCACACCAGTATTACATTCTTTGATGAGCTTCTGCTCTTCTGTCGCATCTTTTTGCTCAACGATCGCCACTACTGGACCGTTTTTACGAATGATACGACCGTAGCCCATTGGGTTATCTAGCATCACTGTTAACAGTGCAATGCCGCCCGTTGGCTGTGCATCTAATAGGTTTTCAATCGTTTCAGCTGAAATCAGTGGAACATCACCGTAAAGTACCAATACTTTTTCATCATCTTCAAACTTTGGAGACGCTTGATCAACCGCGTGACCTGTACCTAGTTGCTCCGCTTGCAGTACCCAGTTAACCGGCTCTTCTGCTAGCGTTTGCTGCATTTGATCACCACCGTGACCATATACTAGGTGGATGTTTTGTGCGCCAAGACCTGTACATGTATCGACAACATGTTTTGCCATCGGCTTCCCTGCCAAAGTGTGTAGCACTTTAGGCATGTTCGAATACATACGGGTACCTTTACCCGCAGCAAGAATCACAGCACTGAATTTCATTAATAACCTATTGACGTTCTATTTTAATTGGGCGTTATTTTAAACAGCTAAAAAGGAATAGTTAATGGTGGGATGTAAATTTCCAACTAAAATTAATCAAAAAGGCGACCAAATGGCCGCCTTTTTTCATGCAACGTTGCTAATTGAGCTTAGCGACGCTTTTTGGTCAGCTCGATAACTCGTAGCTGAGCAATGGCTTTAGCCAGTTCACTGGCCGCTTGTGCGAAGTCCATATCACCGTGCTGATTCTGGATTTGCTCCTCAGCGCGGCGCTTGGCTTCTTCTGCCTTCGCTGCGTCTAGATCTTCACCACGAATCGCTGTATCAGCCAGTACTGTAGCAGTACCAGGCTGAACTTCGACCATACCACCAGAGACATAAATGAACTCTTCGTGGCCGTGCTGTTTCACAATACGCACCATACCAGGCTTAATAGCGGACAGCAGCGGAGTGTGGCCGTGGAAAATACCCAGCTCACCTTCGCTACCGGTCACCTGAAACGTTTCTACACGACCAGAGAAAATACGTTTCTCAGCGCTTACTACGTCTAGGTGAAAGGTTATTGGTGCCATATCGCCTCCTAGTTAGCCTTATAGCTTCTTCGCATTCTCGATAGCATCGTCAATCGTACCGCAGTACATGAACGCTTGCTCTGGAATGTCATCGTATTCACCAGCTAGTAGACCTTTAAAGCCACGTAGTGTCTCTTTAAGAGGTACGTAAACGCCTGGGTCACCTGTAAATACTTCCGCTACGTGATAAGGCTGAGTTAGGAAACGCTCAATCTTACGTGCACGAGATACAACTTGCTTATCTTCTTCAGATAGCTCGTCCATACCCAGAATCGCGATGATATCTTTCAGCTCTTTGTAGCGCTGAAGAGTCTGCTGAACACCACGAGCTGTGTCGTAGTGATCTTGACCAACTACTAGTGGGTCTAGCTGACGAGAAGTCGAATCTAGTGGGTCGATCGCTGGGTATAGACCCATAGCTGCGATGTTACGGTTAAGTACAACCGTTGCATCCAAGTGCGCGAACGTTGTTGCTGGAGACGGGTCAGTCAAGTCATCCGCAGGTACGTATACCGCCTGTACAGACGTGATAGAACCTTGACGAGTTGACGTGATACGCTCCTGTAGTACACCCATCTCTTCTGCAAGAGTTGGCTGGTAACCTACCGCTGAAGGCATACGACCTAGAAGTGCTGATACCTCAGTACCTGCAAGCGTGTAACGGTAGATGTTATCAACGAACAGAAGTACGTCACGACCTTCGTCACGGAAACGTTCTGCCATTGTTAGACCAGTCAGTGCAACACGTAGACGGTTGCCTGGTGGCTCGTTCATCTGACCGTAAACCATCGCTACTTTAGATTCTTCAGGATTCTCAACGTTTACAACGCCCGCTTCCTGCATCTCAAAGTAGAAATCGTTACCTTCACGAGTACGTTCACCAACACCAGCAAATACTGATAGACCTGAGTGTTGAAGTGCGATGTTGTTGATAAGTTCCATCATGTTAACGGTCTTACCTACACCTGCACCACCGAATAGACCGATTTTACCACCCTTAGCGAATGGACAAACCAAGTCGATTACTTTAACACCAGTTTCTAGAAGTGCTGTTTCGTTTGATTGCTCTTCGTAGCTTGGTGCTTCACGGTGAATAGAGTAAACCTCTTCTGCACCGATCTCACCACGCTCATCAATCGCGTCACCTAGGACGTTCATGATACGACCTAGAGTTTTAGTACCTACTGGTACTGAAATTGGAGCGCCAGTGTTAACCACTTCAACGCCACGACGTAAACCATCAGAGCTACCCATTACGATACAACGAACTACGCCACCGCCTAGCTGTTGTTGAACCTCAAGAACTAGACGCTCTTTAGATTCTGTAACGTTTAGAGCGTCATATACACTTGGTACTTCGCTCTGTGGGAACTCTACGTCGACTACCGCACCGATGATCTGTACGATCTTACCTGTAGCCATCGTTAATCCTCTAAACTATTTCGTTTTACCTAAGCTTAAACCGCAGATGCACCACCAACGATTTCCGATAGTTCTTGTGTGATCGCAGCCTGACGGGCTTTGTTGTACACAAGTTCTAAATCTTCAATCAAGTTGGTTGCGTTATCCGTTGCAGCCTTCATCGCAATCATTCGAGCCGCTTGCTCACAAGCAAGGTTCTCAACCACACCTTGGTATACCTGAGACTCTACGTAACGCACTAGAAGTGTGTCTAATAGAGGTTTTGGCTCAGGCTCATAGATGTAGTCCCATGAGTGCTCACGCTGCATCTCTTCGCTGTCCGATTTAGGCAAAGGTAGCAATTGATCGATCGTTGGTTGCTGAATCATAGTGTTCACAAACTTGTTGAACACCACATATAGACGATCCAGTTCACCTTCATCGTATTTCTTAAGCATTACGCCAACAGAACCGATTAGGTCTTCTAGGCTTGGGCTATCACCCAGACCAGAAACCTGTGCCGCAACTTTTGCGCCACCATGTTTAAAGAAAGCTGTTGCTTTTGAACCAATTACAGCCAGTTCAACTTCAGCACCTTTCTCTTTCCATGATTGCATGTCTGTAACGGCTTTTTTGAACACGTTAATGTTCAAACCACCACACAGACCACGGTCTGTCGAAACGATGATGTAACCAACACGTTTAGCTTCACGCTCTTCTAGGTACGGATGACGGTACTCTAGATTTGCATTAGCCACATGACCGATCACTTTACGCATTGTTTCAGCGTATGGACGAGAAGCTTCCATTGCGTCTTGAGAACGACGCATTTTTGAAGCTGCTACCATTTCCATCGCTTTCGTAATTTTCTGAGTGCTTTTAACACTACCGATTTTATTACGTATCTCTTTTGCGCCGGCCATCGTTACTCTCCGTTAGTTGGTGGCAGAAACTGCCACCGACCTAATTACCAAGTTTGGGTTGCTACGAAGTCGTCAGTCAGTTTCTTCAACTGAGCTTCAACTTCATCGTTGTATGCACCCGTCTTGTCGATCTCAGCTGCGAATTCAGCGTATTGACCGCGAGCGTACGATAGTAGAGACGCTTCGAAATCTAGCAGTTTGCTTAGTTCAACATCTGCTAAATAGCCGCGCTCTGCCGCGAAGATTACTAGTGCTTGGTCAAATACAGACATTGGAGCGTACTGCTTCTGCTTCATTAGTTCTGTAACTTTTTGACCATGGTCTAGCTGTTTCTTCGTCGCTTCATCAAGGTCAGACGAGAACTGTGCGAATGCCGCTAGTTCACGGTACTGAGCTAGTGCTGTACGGATACCGCCAGATAGCTTCTTGATGATTTTCGTCTGAGCTGAACCACCTACACGAGATACTGAGATACCAGGGTCAACCGCTGGACGTACGCCCGCGTTGAATAGCTCAGTTTGTAGGAAGATCTGACCATCGGTAATCGAGATTACGTTAGTCGGTACGAATGCTGAAACGTCACCTGCTTGAGTTTCGATGATAGGAAGAGCAGTTAGAGAACCAGTCTTACCTTTCACTTCACCGTTAGTGAAACGCTCTACGTACTCTTCGTTTACACGAGCTGCACGCTCTAGTAGACGCGAGTGTAGGTAGAATACGTCACCTGGGAATGCCTCACGGCCTGGTGGACGTTTTAGTAGTAGAGAGATCTGACGGTAAGCTACCGCTTGCTTAGATAGATCATCGTAAACAATCAGTGCGTCTTCACCGCGATCGCGGAAGTATTCACCCATCGCACAACCTGCGTATGGCGCTAGGTATTGTAGCGCTGCAGATTCAGAAGCAGATGCAACAACAACGATAGTGTTAGCTAGCGCGCCATGCTCTTCTAGTTTGCGAACTACGTTAGCGATAGTCGATGCTTTCTGACCGATTGCTACGTAGATTGAGAAAATACCAGAGTCTTTCTGGTTGATAATCGCGTCGATCGCCATTGCTGTTTTACCAGTCTGACGGTCACCGATTACAAGCTCACGCTGACCACGACCGATTGGGATCATTGAGTCAACTGATTTGTAGCCAGTTTGTACAGGTTGGTCTACCGATTTACGGTCGATTACACCTGGTGCGATTACTTCTACAGGCGAAGTCAATTTAGCTTCGATTGGACCTTTACCATCGATAGGCTCACCTAGTGTGTTCACTACGCGACCTAGAAGTTCTGGACCAACTGGCACTTCAAGAATGCGGCCAGTACCTGTAACTTTCATGCCTTCCTTAAGGTCAGCATATGGGCCCATTACTACCGCACCAACCGAGTCACGCTCAAGGTTAAGTGCTAGTGCATAACGGCCACCCGGTAATTCAATCATTTCACCTTGCATCACGTCCGCTAGGCCGTGGATGCGGATGATACCATCGCTTACCGATACGATAGTACCCTCGTTGCGAGCTTCACTAACAACGTCGAAAGATTCGATACGCTGTTTGATTAGATCGCTAATTTCCGTGGAATTAAGTTGCATGCTCCAATCCCCATTAAGACTGCAATGCATCGCTCAGGCGGTTCAAACGACCTCGCGCTGAGTCATCGATGACTAGGTCTCCGGCTCGAATAATAACCCCACCAAGTAGGGTCTCATCTACGCTGCAATTCAGCTTCACTTTGCGTTCAAGACGCACTTCAAGTTTGCTGCCAATGTTTGCTAGCTGTTCATCAGAAAGTTCGCTTGCTGAAATGACTTCAACATCGATTTCTTTCTCATGTTCTTTCTTCAATAAGAAGAATTGCTCACAAACATCTGGAAGGGCCGTTAGACGACCATTCTCAGCCATAACCTTAATCAGGTTTTGACCGTGTGCATCAACTTGTTCACCACAAACTGCAACAAAAATCTCCGCCAATTTGTCAGCAGAGACAGAACCCGTTAGAAGTTCATTCATTTGTTCGTTTTTGGCAACTTCAGTAGCGAAAGACAACATTTGGCCCCATTGGTCCAATTGGTCTTTGTCTACAGCAAAGTCAAAAGCTGCTTTAGCATAGGGGCGTGCGATTGTAGTCATATCAGACATATGCGCCCCCAGACTTAAAGTTTTGCAGTAATGTTGTCGAGAATATCTTTCTGAGCGTCTTTATCGATAGTACGCTCAAGGATTTTCTCGGCACCAGCTACAGCCAGAGTAGCAACTTGTTTGCGCAGCTCATCGCGTGCACGATTACGTTCAGCTTCAAGTTCTGCTTCCGCTTGCGCTAGGATTTTCTGGCGTTCTGCCTGAGCTTCCTCGCGAGCTTCATCAATAATTTGAGACTTACGCTTGTTCGCTTGGTCGATGATCTCAGTTGCTGTGCGCTTCGCTTCTTTCATCTGATCAGAAGCGTTGGCTTGTGCTAGATCCAAGTCTTTTGCAGCACGTTCTGCTGCTTGAAGACCGTCAGCAATTTTCTTCTGACGTTCTTCGATCGCTTGCATCAACGGTGGCCATACATACTTCATGCAGAACCACACAAATAGTGCGAACGAGATTGCTTGACCTAGCAGAGTTGCGTTTATATTCACAACAGCTACTCCCTTTTAAGAATCAACTACAAAAATACAATTAACAGAGTTGTTAATTAGCCTGCTAGTTGACCCACAAATGGGTTTGCGAAAGTGAATAGTAGCGCGATTACGATACCGATCATTGGAACCGCATCAAGTAGACCTGCGATGATGAACATCTTAACTTGTAGCATAGGAGCCATTTCTGGTTGACGTGCTGCACCTTCTAGGAATTTACCACCTAGTAGTGCGAAACCAATCGCTGTACCAAGAGAAGCAAGACCGACGATAATACCTACGGCGATTGCAGAAAAGCTCAGTAAAGTTTCCATTACTATCTCCAATTTATAGTTGTTGGCTTAGTGCCCAAATAAAAAGCTTAAAAAATTAATGATCAGCGTCTTCGTGTGCCATTGACAGGTAAACAATTGTCAACATCATGAATACGAAGGCTTGAATCGTAATAACCAAGATATGGAAGATTGCCCACGGTAGTGAACCCATCCATTGTAAGTACCATGGTAGCATTGCCGCACAAAGAATGAATACAACCTCACCCGCGAACATGTTACCGAATAGACGCATACCAAGAGAAAGAGGCTTCGCTAGTAGCGATACCACTTCGATCAGTAGGTTAAACGGAATCATTAGTGGGTGATTGAATGGATGTAGTGCAAGTTCTTTTGCGAATCCACCTAGACCTTTCACTTTGATGCTGTAGTAAATCATCAATGCGAAAACGCCTAGAGCCATAGCCATGGTGATATTCACATCAGCAGACGGTACAACCTTAAGATAAGGGATACCTAGCCAATGCTCTGCTGGGTACGGTAAGAAGTCGATCGGGACTAAGTCCATCACGTTCATCAAGAATACCCAACAAAAGATAGTCAGTGCTAAAGGCGCGATCAGTGGGTTGCGTCCATGGAACGTGTCTTTGACGTTTTCCGCGACAAATTCAACGATCATTTCTACAGCACACTGAAGCTTACCCGGTACACCCGCTGTTGTTCCCTTCGCTACTTTGTAAAAAATTCCGAGGAAGATTAAACCAGTAAACCAAGAAAAAAACAGGCTATCGATATGTACGTTCCAGAAACTTGCTTCATCCGCTACCAAGCCTAACTTAGCTAAAGAAAGGTTTGATAAGTGGTGGGCAATGTAACCGGACGATGTTAGCGCTTCACCTGGCGCAGCCATAACTCATCCTATTTTTTGTTGTTAATGAATAGCACTGGTGCACAGATATTAATACCTAGTACCAGCAAATAGGTTAGTTTGAGGGGAACAAGTTCCACCTGCATATACATGTAGGCTACGTAGAACAACACAACCGTGATGAGGATTTTCAGTACTTCACCTGTGTAGAAAGACGCCGCGATGCGTTTGGCAGCACGAGCCCCACTAAACATAAAAGCACATAGCGCAAAGACAGCATTGGCAACAACAAAGATGCCTCCACCTACCAGCGCTGAAATTCCCCATTCAGGATTCACGGCTATCGCCATTCCTGCAGCCACAAAAATAACCGCGCCAGACTGGATCATTAACAATTGCTTTGCGAGCTCTCGTCCTGGTCTAGCTAACGCAGCTACCATGTATTCGTACCTCTAGTAATATCCACTTTGCACTAAACTCTCTGTGCAGGGAAATTGGCGAAAATTATACGGTGCGAACAATTGAATGCAATTATATTGCATCAAAAACTTACAGTTTTGTTTACAATCCGACAACTTTCACACAAAATTCGATTATTTTAATTAATTGACCTAAATCAATTATCTCATTTAGGCCTCTAGCTTGGCAATCAGTTGATCCAATTTGTGAGGCTCATCAAGACTTATCGTCACTTTCGCTTTGCCGTTTGCAGAACGGACCAAAGAAACCTTAGCATCAAGCAGTTGACTCAATTTATGCGACATTTGCTCCGCTTCGGTATCTTCTTGTTGAGCTTTTTGCTCATT
This sequence comes from Vibrio sp. CUB2, assembly GCF_001557945.1. Taxonomy (NCBI): domain Bacteria; kingdom Pseudomonadati; phylum Pseudomonadota; class Gammaproteobacteria; order Vibrionales; family Vibrionaceae; genus Vibrio; species Vibrio sp. CUB2. The sequence continues at coordinate 46,892 of NZ_LNRB01000020.1, forward strand.
TTGTGGGGCTAAGCACTTTTTTACTAACTGTTCGGTTTGGCGAACGGTCATTTGCTTCTTAGCCACTTGTTGAGCCACTTCAACCTGCTGCTCGCCTTCCAAGGCTAACAGAGCTCGAGCATGACCCATTTCTAATTTTTTGTCTGCAACCAGACCTTTTACATCAATTTCTAACTGATTTAGACGTAATAGGTTACTAACAGTGGTTCTTGATTTGCCAATCACATCGGCCACTTGCTGATGCGTTAGCGTGAATTCATCCTGTAGACGCTCAAGCGCTTGAGCTTCTTCAATCACATTCAAATCTTCACGTTGAATGTTCTCGATAAGCGCCATAGCAATTGCAGCGCGGTCTTCGACCTTTTTCACCAAACAAGGTACACGTTTTAGACCGGCTTGCTTTGCTGCGCGCCAACGGCGTTCACCAGCGATGATTTCAAACTGGCCACTTGCCACTTGGCGAACCACGATCGGCTGAATGATGCCTTGCGATTGAATTGAAGCTGCGAGTTCTTCTAGCGCTTCTGGCGCCATATCTTTACGCGGTTGGTAAACACCAGGCTGCAATTGGCCAATCGCCAAATCAGTCAGTTCACCGTCTGCCGACAATGCTTGGCTGTGCGATGCAATGTGCTGTTTTTCACGAGCCAACGAACTGGTCGACAACAACGCATCCAGTCCTTTTCCTAGACCACGCTTAGACATAGGAGGAATTCCTTAGGTTAGAGAGTTAAACTGGGATTTCTTCGCGGCGGAGCATTTCGCCCGCTAGAGCAAGATACGCTTTGGCGCCTGCGGAGTACTTGTCATAGTACATTGCAGGTTTACCGTGGCTCGGCGCTTCGGCCAAACGCACATTACGTGGGATCACAGTACGGTAAACTTTACTACCAAAGTGTTTTTTAAGTTGATCGGATACTTCATTAGACAGGCGGTTACGTGGATCGTACATGGTACGCAGTAAACCTTCGATTTTGAGGTTTTCATTGACCACGGCCGCTAACTTGCTGATTGTATCCATAAGAGCAGTTAAACCTTCTAACGCAAAGTATTCACATTGCATCGGCACCAGCACAGAGTCGGCTGCGGCCATAGCATTGATTGTAAGAAGGTTTAGAGAAGGAGGACAATCAATAAAGATGAAATCATAGTTATCGCGAACTGACGCAAGGGCGTTTTTCAGACGCACCTCGCGCGCGAATACTTCCATCAATTTGATTTCTGCAGCGGTGACGTCGCCGTTCGCTGCAATCAGATCGTATTTCCCTGTGGTTTCAGTACAAACCACTTGATCAAACGGGGTATCTTCAACCAGAAGATCATACGCCGTCGCGTCAACCATGTACTTGTCAACGCCACTGGCCATCGTAGCATTGCCTTGAGGGTCGAGATCGATCACCAAAACCTTGCGCTTTGTTGCCGCCATCGAAGCTGCTAAGTTAATGCACGTTGTTGTTTTGCCGACCCCACCTTTCTGGTTGGCGATTGCTACAATTTTACCCACGATTACCTCGCTAATTTTCCTTGCGCGATAAGATTACTAGATGACGATCACCTTCCAACTCAGGAACAGCTAAAGATATGATCTCCGTCACACTACACCATTCAGGAAGCAGATCTATTTCATCTTTAGGGTGAAGACCTTTCAAAGCCAAGAACACCCCAGAATCTTGTTTAGGCAGATGATGACACCATTCCACCATGTCCGTCATTGAAGCAAAAGCTCGACTCAAAACGCCATCAAATTTTTCTTCTGGCTGGAATTCTTCGACGCGACTTTGAATTGCCGTCACATTTTTCAGCCCTAGCGTGTGCACAACTTGCTTGATAAAGCGGATGCGTTTGCCAAGGCTATCGAGCAAGAAGAAGGTCTTCTCTGGATTCATGATTGCCAATGGAATACCTGGCAAACCAGGTCCTGTGCCAACATCGATAAAACGCTCACCTGGTAAGTGAGTGCTAACGACGATGCTATCAAGGATATGTTTCACTAGCATCTCAAGTGGGTCACGAACCGACGTCAGGTTGTATGCTTTGTTCCACTTGTCGAGCAGTTCGACGTAGCCGACTAACTGCTCGCGTTGTTTATCAGACACTTCCAAATCAGTTTGAGCGATCAGGTCATCCAATCTTGTGCGTAAAGCGCTCATTACTCTTCCTCACCTTTTTTCAGCAAGCCGTGCTTCTTCAGGTGAACAAGCAGAATCGAAATCGCAGCCGGCGTGATACCAGAAATACGTGATGCAATACCGATGCTTTCTGGTTTCGCTTCTGTCAGCTTAGCGACTACTTCGTTGGATAGACCTTTCACGTCTTTGTAATCCAAGTCCGCAGGGAGCTTAGTGTGCTCATGGCGCAGTGATTTTTCGATCTCTTCTTGCTGGCGCTTGATGTAACCATCGTACTTGACTTGAATTTCAACTTGCTCTGACGCTTGTTGATCTTCTAGAGCAGGAGCAAAAGCATCCAGTTGCGTCAATTGTGAGTATGAGATCTCTGGACGACGAAGAAGATCTTCACCGCTTGCTTCACGTGCCATTGGTGTTTTCAATAGCTTGTTCAGCTCATCAATACCCACAGAATTCGGGTTCATCCACGTCGATTTCAGGCGTTGACGCTCGGTTTCCATGTTATCGATTTTTTCGTTGAAACGTGCCCAACGAGCATCATCAATCAAACCAAGTTCACGCGCTTTTTCCGTCAAACGTAGATCGGCGTTATCTTCACGCAGCAACAGACGGTACTCCGCACGAGATGTGAACATGCGGTACGGTTCTTTGGTACCCATAGTCGACAAGTCGTCAATCAATACACCCATGTAAGCTTGGTCACGGCGTGGGCTCCAGCCTTCTTTGCCTTGACTGTGCAAACTAGCGTTCAAGCCAGCCATCAAACCTTGTGCAGCGGCTTCTTCGTAGCCAGTTGTACCGTTGATTTGACCCGCAAAGAACAGACCGCTGATGAACTTGGTCTCGTAAGTTTGCTTCAAATCACGTGGGTCGAAGAAATCGTACTCAATCGCGTAACCTGGGCGAACGATGTGTGCGTTTTCAAAACCTTTCATTGAACGAACGATTTGTACTTGCACGTCAAACGGCAAGCTGGTGGAAATACCATTCGGGTATAACTCGTGCGTGGTTAGGCCTTCTGGCTCAATGAAGATTTGGTGACTGTTTTTATCCGCAAAACGCATCACTTTGTCTTCGATAGACGGACAGTAGCGCGGACCAATACCTTCGATCACGCCGGCGTACATTGGGCTGCGATCAAGGTTATTGCGGATCACATCATGAGTTTGCTCATTGGTGTGAGTAATAAAACATGGGATTTGGCGCGGCTGATGCTCACGTTTACCCATGAATGAGAATACTGGTGTTGGGTTGTCACCGTGCTGTGCTTCTAACACAGAGAAATCGACACTGCGCGCATCGATACGTGGTGGTGTACCCGTTTTCAGACGATCCACACGGAATGGGAGTTCACGTAATCGATCCGCCAATGCGATCGATGGTGGATCCCCAGCGCGACCACCTGAAGAGCTTTCCATACCAATGTGGATCTTACCGCCAAGGAAAGTACCTACGGTTAAAACCACAGCTTTTGCATGGAATTTCAGACCCATTTGAGTCACAACGCCAACCACACGATCTTGGTCCACAATCAGATCATCAACCGATTGTTGGAACAGAGTTAGGTTTGGTGCGTTTTCTAGCGCGTTGCGTACGTACGCCTTGTACAATGCACGGTCAGCCTGCGCGCGAGTTGCACGAACTGCTGGACCTTTAGAGGCATTTAGCGTTCGGAATTGAATACCCGCATGGTCAATGGCTTCTGCCATCAGACCGCCCATAGCATCCACTTCTTTTACTAAGTGACCTTTACCGATACCACCAATCGCCGGATTACATGACATCTGGCCTAATGTATCGATGTTATGGGTAAGAAGGAGTGTTTTTTGTCCTGTGCGTGCAGATGCGAGCGCGGCTTCCGTTCCTGCGTGTCCGCCACCGACAACAATGACGTCAAAGTTTTCGTGATAAAGCATGAACTGACCTCAGGTATTCAAAGGATTTAATGGACAGATAAAAAAGAGCGGTATTTTACCTTTTTTCTCTGTGAGAGAGAATCGTTTTCTCGCTTTTCAAATTTTAGTCCCTAAGACTATATATATAAGATCTATATATATGATCTTTTATTGGATCTATTATTAGGATCGACCGTTTCTGTGGATAACTAGAAAATGATCAACAAGATCATAGATCTTCTTTGGATCATATCTTGTGATCATGACTTGATCAGATCGAGGATTTCCTGAGATCAAAATGCGGGGTTATACACAGGGGGTAAAACGGATCAAAGTTGTTCTTGGGATAACTAAAGGAAAGTCACCGGATCTTACCTTACTTATCCACAGCGAATTTGGGTGTTTTTTGAGCGGTTGAACAAAAAGTTTTGTAGGAAGTTATTCACAAAGAGGAGAAACAGAGCCGCGATGCGACTCTGTAAGAGAGGTATTAAGCGGTAAAGCGTGCCAGATTCTCCTTCAACCACACCTCTGCGGCGTCTTCAGGTACATCATGGCTGAGTACATCAATCTTCAAGCAGTCTGTGATAGGCGTTGCACCAATGTCTTCTAACAGGTCATAAGCATGCTGACCTGCTGCGCAGAATGTATCGTAGCTTGAATCTCCAATCGCAATCACTGCGAACTTCACATCGGCCATCTTAGGTGGTGTGTTTTGTAACGCAGCAATAAAAGGTTGGATATTATCTGGGTATTCGCCCGCGCCGTGAGTTGAAGTGATCACTAGCCAAGTGCCTTGGTTCTCGATCGATGACAATTCTGGTTGGTTGTGGATCGTCGTTTCTAAACCGTTTTCATTTAGCAGATCACTCAGGTGATCACCTACGTATTCTGCGCCACCTAACGTACTGCCTGTAATAATGTGGATCATGTGTCTTCCTTTATTGAGCCATACTCACGCCTGGGGTAACCACAGTGCGTCAGTACAAAAAGAAACGCGGCGTTAAACTTATGCTTAACACCGCGCGTTTTGATTATTTACCGATACAGAATGAGGAGAAGATTCTGCCGAGGAGGTCATCAGAGCTGAACTCGCCAGTAATCTCATTCAAGTGCTGCTGAGTAATACGCAGTTCTTCTGCGAGGATTTCCCCCGCCATATAGCCTTCAAGCTGTTCTTGGCCGATTTGAAGATGCTGAGCCGCACGTTCTAGCGCATCTAGGTGACGACGACGAGCCATAAAGCCGCCTTCGGTATTGCCTGAGAAGCCCATGCACTCTTTTAAGTGAGTACGCAAAGCATCCACACCTGCGCCTGTTTTTGCTGAGAGGCGAATCAGTGTCGGATCATTTACATGGCAGATCCCCATATCTTCGCCCGTTTGATCCGCTTTGTTACGGATCACCGTCATGCCAATACTGTTTGGCAAGCGATCAACGAAGTCTGGCCAAATGTCTTTTGGATCCGTTGCGTCAGTTGTGGTGCCATCAACCATAAACAGAACACGGTCTGCTTGGGCGATTTCATCCCATGCACGCTCGATACCGATTTTCTCTACTTCATCAGAAGCATCACGCAGACCAGCGGTATCGATGATGTGTAAAGGCATACCGTCGATATGGATGTGTTCACGCAATACGTCACGCGTAGTACCGGCGATATCTGTAACGATAGCGGATTCTTTGCCAGATAGAGCGTTCAATAGGCTTGATTTACCAGCATTAGGTCGGCCTGCAATCACGACTTTCATGCCTTCACGCATGATCGCGCCTTGGTTGGCTTCTTTACGTACCGCATCTAGGTTATCGATGATTGTTTGTAGGTCACCAGACACTTTACCATCGGCCAAAAAGTCGATTTCTTCTTCTGGAAAGTCAATGGCCGCTTCCACGTAGATGCGTAAGTGGATCAGAGATTCCACCAGCGTTTGGATGCGTTGTGAGAACTGGCCTTGCAATGATTGCAGTGCTGATTTTGCTGCTTCTTCTGAGCTGGCATCGATCAGGTCGGCAATCGCTTCTGCTTGAGTTAGGTCCATCTTGTCGTTTAGGAAGGCACGTTCTGAGAACTCGCCAGGTCGAGCAGCACGTACGCCGTCGATACCCAAGATACGCTTAATCAGCATATCCATTACCACCGGGCCACCGTGACCTTGCAGTTCAAGTACGTCTTCGCCTGTAAACGAATGTGGGTTAGGGAAGTACAGGGCAATGCCTTGGTCTAGCACGGTGCCATCTTCCGCTTGAAATGGCAGATACTCTGCGTAGCGAGGCTTTAGCGTCTTACCTGTGACTTCTAGCGTCACTTGATTGGCCTTAGGGCCAGAAACACGAATAATGCCGACACCACCACGACCGGGTGCGGTAGCCTGAGCGACAATCGTATCTGTAGTCATAATCTTGCCTTTTTAGCTGGGCTATAGGGTTTACACCCCTAGGGAGCCAGAACCAATTAATTAGCTGAATTGTAATCAGCCAAAAACAAAAAGGCGACCTTTTGGCCGCCTTTCTTATGCTTTTCTATCAAGGTTACTTAGTGTGTAAGCCTTTTTTCTCCAGCGCTTTGTAAATCAAAGTTTGCTGGATAAGCGTAACGATGTTCGACACCAACCAGTATAGAACTAGGCCTGATGGGAAGAACAAGAAGAAGAAGGTAAACATAACCGGCATAAAGGTCATGATCTTCTGCTGCATTGGATCCGTTACTGTTGTTGGGCTCATCTTCTGGATTAGGAACATTGACGCACCCATCAGTAGAGGCAGGATGTAGTAAGGGTCCTGCGCTGAAAGGTCATGAATCCAACCGAAGAATGGAGAGTGACGTAGCTCAACCGATTCCATTAGTGCCCAGTAAAGCGCGATGAAGATAGGCATCTGTAGGATAAGAGGTAGACAGCCACCCAGTGGGTTCACTTTCTCTTTCTTATACAGTTCCATCATCTCTTGGCTCATGCGCTGACGGTCATCACCGATGCGCTCACGCATTGCTTGCAGCTTAGGCTGTAGCATGCGCATTTTCGCCATAGACGTGTATTGCGCTTTCGTTAGTGGGTACATTGCACCACGAACGATGAAGGTCAAACAGATGATTGCTACACCCCAGTTACCCACAAAGCTTTGGATGAAAGCAAGCAGTGAGTGAAGTGGTTTAGCGATGAACCATAGCCAGCCGTAGTCCACTACTAGGTCTAGGTTTGGTGCCACAGCTGCCATTTCTTTTTGTAGCTTAGGACCAACCCATAGTGTTGCTTCAAACTTCGCTTGGTCACCCGTTGCGATAGTTTTGTTTGGCATACGTACGCCGATGTCACCTAGGTTACCAATCACGCGAGTGTACAGGTTAGTACCTGGTTCGTTGCGTGGGATCCAAGCTGCAGCGAAGTAGTGTTGGATCATTGCTGCCCAACCTTGGCCATCTGCTAGGTTGATAGACAGGTTACGATCCTGCATATCTTCAAAGCTGTATTTCTTGTAACGAACGTCTTCTGTTGAGTAAGCACCGCCACGGTAAGTCGGCATTGTGATGCTACCACCAGCGTCCATTAGGTTTTGACGCAAGTGAGCGTACATACCAAATGTTGCGTTGTTACCAGAGTTGTTCACAACATCGTATTCTACGTTCAGCGCGTAGCTGCCACGTTTGAATACGTAAGTTTTGATGTATTCGATACCGTTTGCAGTGAATGTCATTGGAACGCGTAGTTCGTCTTGACCGTCAGCTAGAGTAAAGCTGTCTGCGCTCACGTTGTAGTGAGGACGGTTAGTGCTGCTAAGATCGATACCTTGAGGACCCACTAGACCGCTTTGTGCGATGAACTGGTGGCCTTTGGTGTCTTTTAGCAGAACGAATGGGTCTGATGAATCAAGTTCAGCAGCGTATTTGTTCAGGTCGGCATGTACCACATCGCCACCAACGGTGTCGATCGACAGAGTTAAAACATCAGTCGTTACTGTGATAGTTTTTGCAGAAGCTTGCTGTTGGCCAGGAACTGGATCCAAGTCATCAGCAAAAGATGGTGCAGGTAGAGTACTGCTTGATTGAGCCTGTTCAACCGCTTGAGGTGCTGGATTCTTTGCTACTTGCCATTGTTGAAACAGCAAGAAAGAAACCAGTGCCAGAGCGATGAGCAGGATATTACGTTGAGAATCCATCGTTAGTTATCTCTGTCTTGTTTTTGGACTGGTGGAACGGGGTCATACCCCCCTTCATTCAAAGGGTGGCATTTTAATAGACGTTTGCCTGATAACCAACATCCTTTTACAAAACCGTGAGCTCTCAAAGCTTCTAGCGCGTAAGTGGAACAAGTTGGAGTGAACCGGCAACGAGGACCAATCAGAGGGCTGATAAACCAGCGATATAGATTAATGAGCCCAATGGCTATCCACGTGAAGGGCGAGACAGGCGATGCCATAGCTTATCAAACAACTTAAATAATTCCTCATTGCTTAAATCTTGCGCGCTTTTCTTTGCAATCACAACAAAATCTTTATTTGGAAGTTGATGTTGATTGTTACGAAAGCTTTCACGAGCCAAACGCTTAAAGCGGTTACGACCAACAGCAGTTTTGATTTGCTTTTTCGGAACAGCTAAACCTAATCGAGGATGAGAAAGTTTGTTATTGCGTGCAATGATGGTGAAATGAGGCGAGCCAGCTCGATGAGCTTGCTGGAAGACGTTTTGATAATGCTCGGGAGTTAACAAGCGTAACTCCCGATTAAACGCGTACGTGTTCAAAATAAACTAGCGATTATTTTGATAGGCGCGCACGGCCTTTTGCACGACGTGCGTTGATAACTTTACGACCGTTCTTAGTTGCCATGCGAGCACGGAAGCCGTGAGTACGCTTGCGCTTTAGAACTGTAGGTTGAAAAGTGCGTTTCATGATAATTACCTTTACTGATCAGTAGTTTTAGGTTCTTGTTAAACCCGGCGTGGGCATTTTGCTTTCTTTATATAAAGAAGCTCTTTATTAAAGAAGAACAACCGACGCCTCTCAACAAAGAGGCGGAATTGTAATCACACTCACATAATGTGTCAATGACTCATGAGTACGAAATTCCGGCCGGGCGATTATACGTAGTGTGAGTAAAATCTCAAGGATCGATTGATCTTGATGCTTGATCTTTACTCTATTCCAACTTGGTTAAGGAATTTTTTCAAACGAGGATCTTGTGGATTGTCGAAGATATCTTGTGGAGAACCTTGTTCAACGATGTTGCCTTCGGCCATAAAGATCACTCTATCCGCCACTTCTTTGGCAAATTGCATCTCGTGCGTGACCACTAACATGGTTTGATGTTGATTGGCTAACTTCTTCATTAATGAGAGAACTTCTCCAACCCATTCAGGATCTAATGCAGAAGTTGGCTCATCAAAAAGCAGCAGTTCCGGTTGCAGCGCCATCGCTCGGCCGATACCCACACGTTGTTGTTGGCCACCAGACAGAGCCGCTGGATAACTTTCTCCTTTATCGCCAAGACCGATGTCATCCAGAATGTCTTGAGCACGCTTGAGAGCGTCTTCTTTTTTCCAGCCGCGTACCGTGATCAAGCCTTCTGCGATGTTCTGACGCGCGTTCATATGAGCAAATAGGGCATAGTTTTGAAAAACAAACCCAGTTCGGCGGCGCAGAGCCAATACTTCGGCTTTGGTATGTTTTTGCGTATCGACGGAAATGTCATCGATGGTGATACGACCTTCATCCGCTTGCTCTAAGAAGTTAACAGTACGTAGAAGTGTCGATTTACCTGTACCACTTGAGCCAATAATAACGATGATCTCACCTTGTTTGATATCGAGATCAATACCTTTGAGGACTTCTGTTTCGCCAAAGCGTTTGTGGATATTTTCTAATTTGATCATCGTACGTACGCCTTATTCAATTTCGCCTCTGCCCAAATTTGTACTCGAGTCAGAATAACCACCACACCCCAGTAAATAAGAGCGACGGCAAGGAAAGCTTCGAAGAAGCGGAAGCTAGAAGAGGCTTCCATTTGCGCTTTAGCCATGATTTCAGCCACACCCAGCGTGAAGGCGAGGGAAGTGGACTTAATCATATCGATGAAATAGTTCATTAAAGAAGGCAGTGCGACGCGCGTTGCTTGTGGCAAAATCACCCGACGCATTGCTTGAGGTGTCGTCATTCCCACTGACAAGCTCGCTTCCATCTGACTGCGATCGATACCAATGATGGCGGCGCGAATACTCTCTGCCATATAAGCGGCAAAGTGGAGCGTTAAGCCAATCACTGCCGCGGAGAAGGCATCAATGCCCACCATGAATGGGAAGATTTGCGGTAAGCCGTAGTAGAGCAAAAACAGTTGTACCAAAAGCGGAGTACCACGGAAGAAGCTGATGTAAAGTTGGCTCAATTGGTCGAGAACTGGCAGCTTAAATACGCGAATGTTCGCTAAAATAACGGCTAGAATCAGTGAAAAGACCAATCCCCATGTGGCCATTTCCATGGTTGTGCCAAGATACTTGAGCAGTATCGGCAACAGTTCCAACATGTAATTAAAATCAAATCCCATACGACTTACCTTGAGAAAAGAAAAGGTGGAATACGAAGTTCCACCTTGTCATTGAGTTAAAAAAGGACGCGAGATAAAGCTCTGCGTCCTAAAAGAAGAGAAGTTTTACTTAGTGATGTCGGCACCAAACCATTTCACAGAAATCTTCTCTACTGTTCCGTCGGCACGCATCTCTTCAAGTGCTTTATTCACTTCTGCCTGTAGCTTACGACCTTTTTCGTTATCAACGAATGGCCAAGCGTTTTGAATCGTTTCAAATGGTTCACCCGCAAGTTGTAGCGGTAGACCGGTTTTCTTAATCAGTTCTAATGCAGACAGACGGTCCATAACGAACGCATCAGCACGGCCTAGCGCTACATCGTGCTCAATACCAGTATCGTAAGTCTTGATGTTAATCTTGCCGTCTTTGTCGTAGCTGCGAAGCAACTGCTCAAAGTTAGAGCCTAGGTTAACCGCAACGGTTTTGCCTGCTAGATCTTCCACACCTTGAATACTGTCGTTGCCTTTACGTACCGTGATTTGCGCGCCATCTACCACGTATGGGTCTGCAAACAGGTATTTCGCTTTACGTGCGTCTGTCATGGTGATCTGGTTTGAGATGGTATCAATACGGCCCGTTTCTAGAAGGCCAAACAAACCAGAAAAGTTCGCTGTAACGTATTCGATCTTGTAATCGTTACGTTTACCGATCTCATCCCACATATCCACTTCAAAGCCTTGCAGCTTATCTTGCTTCACAAAGGTGAATGGGAAGTAACGGCCAGACATGCCTACTTTTACTTCAGTAGCAGCTTGAACGGTCGCGGCAGACAAAGCGATGGCTGCAACGGCAACCTTAATCCAGTTTTTCATAATACATCTCCATACTTTTATGGTTGGAAATACTACTGTCAGTTAGCTCAATTAAAGAAATAACCAAGTGCAATAACCTAGACCTCAGAGTAATAAGATCTTATTTGGTATAGATAGTAGCCAAGATATAGGGATAAATGATGAAAAAACGATCGGAAAGAGCAGAAATGACGATCGAAAAAATCGATGAACCGAAATTCATTCACAGAGTTATCACCAATTGCTCGATCTAGCTGATTTTGCCCAAATGTGGATCAATGTGTGGGCAAATTTGGGGCAAGATGTGTTGATCTCGCTTAGTTGGGCGAAATAATTGTGAATAACTTAGATCTTATTCACTGGATCGTCGATCAATTGCTGGCGATCTTGGTTATCAACAGGTAAAATTGCCAGTCTTTTCCGATAATTCAAATACTCAGTGGGGGCACCGTGTCATCTTCGCTTTGGTTGCAATGTTTGCAGCAGCTTCAAGAAGAGCTACCAGCTACAGAATTCAGCATGTGGGTTCGTCCGTTACAAGCGGAGCTCAATGACAATACTCTCACTCTGTTCGCTCCAAACCGCTTTGTTTTGGATTGGGTTCGCGACAAGTACCTGAACAGCATCAATCGTCTACTGCAGGAATACTGCGGTAACGACGTCCCTAGCTTACGCTTTGAAGTGGGCAGTCGCCCAGTTGCAGCTCCTAAGCCGGCACCGACACGTACGCCAGCTGATGTGGCTGCTGAATCTTCAGCACCAGCGCAATTGCAAGCTCGTAAGCCTGTGCATAAAACGTGGGATGACGACGCTCAAGCGATCGCGAACATCAACCACCGCTCAAACGTGAACCCAAAGCACAAGTTCAACAACTTCGTGGAAGGTAAGTCGAACCAACTGGGTTTGGCTGCAGCACGTCAGGTTTCTGATAATCCGGGCGCAGCTTACAACCCGTTGTTCCTTTACGGTGGTACGGGCTTAGGTAAAACGCACTTGTTGCATGCCGTGGGCAACGCGATTGTGGATAACAAGCCAAACGCGAAAGTGGTGTACATGCACTCTGAGCGTTTTGTTCAAGACATGGTAAAAGCACTGCAAAACAATGCGATTGAAGAATTCAAACGTTACTACCGCAGTGTTGATGCGCTTCTTATCGATGACATTCAGTTCTTTGCTAATAAAGAGCGTTCACAGGAAGAATTCTTCCATACCTTCAACGCGTTATTGGAAGGTAACCAACAGATCATTCTTACTTCAGATCGCTATCCAAAAGAGATCAGCGGTGTGGAAGATCGTCTAAAATCACGTTTTGGTTGGGGTCTAACGGTTGCGATCGAGCCGCCTGAATTAGAAACCCGCGTAGCGATCTTGATGAAGAAAGCCGAAGACCACCAAATCCACCTAGCGGATGAAGTGGCGTTCTTTATTGCCAAGCGTCTACGTTCTAACGTTCGTGAACTGGAAGGTGCACTGAACCGTGTTATTGCAAACGCCAACTTCACTGGTCGTCCAATTACGATTGATTTTGTTCGTGAAGCGCTGCGCGATTTGCTTGCTCTACAAGAAAAGCTTGTAACGATCGACAACATTCAAAAGACGGTCGCGGAATACTACAAGATTAAAGTGGCGGACTTGCTGTCTAAACGCCGCTCTCGCTCGGTTGCACGTCCTCGCCAATTGGCGATGGCGCTGGCAAAAGAGCTGACCAACCACAGCTTGCCTGAAATTGGTGATGCATTTGGTGGTCGTGACCACACCACGGTGCTGCATGCATGTCGCAAGATTGAGCAGCTGCGTGAAGAGAGCCACGATATTAAAGAAGATTACTCTAACTTGATTCGCACCCTGTCTTCGTAATCGGTTAGAATGACAGTATTCTAAGCACATCATTAATTGAGCTGACAGCGTAAAGAGCCAAGCATGAAATTTACCATTGAACGTAGTCATTTAATCAAACCGCTACAACAGGTTTCGGGTGCACTAGGTGGCCGACCAACCCTACCAATTCTTGGTAACCTACTGATTAAAGTAGAAGAGAACGTGTTATCCATGACCGCAACCGATTTGGAAGTGGAATTGGTGAGCAAAGTGGCTCTAGAAGGGGATTTTGAAGCGGGCAGCATTACCGTTCCTTCTCGTAAATTTCTTGATATCTGCCGTGGTCTACCAGATGACTCTATCATCACCTTCGTACTAGAAGGCGATCGCGTACAAGTTCGTTCAGGCCGCAGCCGTTTCTCACTGGCGACGCTTCCAGCGAACGATTTCCCGAACATTGAAGATTGGCAGAGTGAAGTAGAAGTGTCACTGACTCAGTCTGATCTGCGTACTCTGATCGAGAAAACACAATTCTCAATGGCGAACCAAGACGTTCGTTACTACCTCAACGGTATGTTGTTTGAAATCGACGGTACGACGCTACGTAGCGTGGCTACTGACGGTCACCGTATGGCGGTATCTCAAACACAACTCGGTGCCGATTTCGCACAGAAGCAAATCATCGTGCCGCGTAAGGGTGTGCAAGAACTTGTGAAGCTAATGGACGCACCAGAGCAACCTGTCGTGCTACAAATTGGTAGCTCAAATGTGCGTGCAGAAGTGAACAACTTTATCTTCACTTCTAAGCTTGTTGATGGTCGTTTCCCTGACTATCGCCGCGTAATGCCGCAAAGTACGACCAAAACACTAGAAGCAAGCTGTGATGAATTACGCCAAGCGTTTTCTCGTGCAGCGATTCTTTCTAATGAAAAATTCCGTGGTGTTCGTGTGAATCTTGCGGGCAGTGAAATGCGCATTACTGCCAACAACCCAGAGCAAGAAGAAGCAGAAGAAATGTTAGACGTAACCTTTGAAGGTGACGCTATCGAGATCGGCTTCAACGTTAGCTACGTGCTTGATGTGCTTAATACACTGCGTTGCGATAACGTACGTGTGTCGATGTCAGATGCGAACGCAAGTGCGTTGATTGAAAACGCAGACGACGACAGTGCCATGTACGTGGTGATGCCAATTCGTCTATAAGCCATCTGAATGCCACTTTCTCGCCTCATCATTCAGCAGTTTCGAAACATTAAAGCCTGTGATATTGACCTATCAGCAGGCTTTAACTTTCTTATTGGGCCGAACGGCAGCGGTAAAACCAGTGTTCTAGAAGCGATTTACTTGCTCGGACACGGACGCTCTTTCAAGAGTTCGCTGACGGGTCGAGTTATCCAAAATGAGTGTGACGAACTGTTTGTTCATGGTCGTTTTTTGAACTCGGATCAATTTGAGCTACCTATCGGCATTAATAAGCAGCGTGATGGCTCAACAGAGGTTAAAATAGGCGGTCAATCTGGGCAAAAACTGGCACAACTCGCACAAGTTTTACCTTTGCAGTTGATACATCCGGAAGGGTTTGATCTACTAACGGATGGCCCAAAACATCGTCGTGCCTTCATCGATTGGGGTGTGTTTCATACCGAGCCCGCTTTCTATGATGCATGGGGACGTTTCAAGCGTCTTAACAAGCAACGCAATGCACTGCTTAAAACCGCCAGAAGTTATCGCGAGCTCAGTTATTGGGATCAAGAGATGGCGCGTTTGGCTGAAAACATCAGTCAATGGCGAGCGCTTTACATCGAACAGATGAAAAGCGTAGCGGAAACCATCTGTCAGACATTTTTGCCAGAATTTGAGATCCAATTAAAGTATTATCGTGGATGGGACAAAGATACCCCTTATCATGAGATACTAGAAAAAAATTTCGAGCGTGATCAGTCGTTGGGCTACACCTTTAGCGGTCCGAACAAGGCTGATCTGCGCATTAAAGTGAACGGAACGCCCGTTGAGGACGTTTTGTCACGCGGTCAATTAAAACTCATGGTGTGTGCATTGCGTGTCGCGCAGGGACAACACCTTACCGAAATGACCGGAAAACAATGTATTTACCTAATTGACGACTTTGCGTCGGAATTAGATAGCCAACGTCGCAAGCGTCTTGCTGACTGCTTGAAAGAGACGGGCGCACAAGTATTTGTAAGCTCTATCACTGAAAGCCAAATCGCCGATATGTTGGACGATACGGGCAAATTGTTTCATGTGGAACATGGCAGGATAGAGTCAAACTAGAAGAGAGAAACTCATGTCTGAAAATTACGATTCATCGAGTATTAAGGTACTGAAGGGTCTGGATGCGGTACGTAAGCGTCCAGGTATGTACATCGGCGACACGGACGACGGCACTGGTCTTCACCACATGGTCTTCGAAGTGGTGGATAACTCAATTGATGAAGCGTTGGCAGGTCACTGTAAAGACATCGTTGTGACAATTCATGAGGACAACTCGGTTTCAGTTACGGATGATGGTCGTGGCATTCCAACAGAAATGCACCCAGAAGAAAAAGTATCAGCAGCAGAAGTTATCATGACGGTACTTCACGCTGGTGGTAAGTTCGACGATAACTCATACAAAGTATCGGGCGGTCTTCACGGCGTAGGTGTTTCAGTAGTAAACGCACTGTCTGAAAAAGTGGTTCTGACTATCCACCGCGGCGGTCATATCCATACGCAAACTTACCATCACGGTGAGCCTCAAGCGCCACTAGCAGTAATTGGTGATACTGACCAAACGGGTACACAGATCCGCTTCTGGCCAAGCGCTGAAACCTTCACAAATATCGAATTCCATTACGATATCCTAGCAAAACGTCTACGTGAGCTTTCTTTCCTAAACTCAGGTGTTTCTATCAAGCTGGTTGATGAGCGTGAAGCAGACAAGAGTGACCACTTCATGTTTGAAGGT
Source organism: Vibrio sp. CUB2 (assembly GCF_001557945.1). Taxonomy (NCBI): domain Bacteria; kingdom Pseudomonadati; phylum Pseudomonadota; class Gammaproteobacteria; order Vibrionales; family Vibrionaceae; genus Vibrio; species Vibrio sp. CUB2. The sequence goes on from NZ_LNRB01000020.1 coordinate 63,061, forward strand.
GGTATTCAAGCGTTCGTTGAGCACCTAAACACCAACAAAACACCAATCATTGAGAAAATCTTCCACTTCGATTTTGAACGTGAAGATGGCATTGCTGTAGAAGTAGCAATGCAATGGAACGATGGCTTCCAAGAGAACATCTACTGTTTCACTAACAACATCCCGCAACGCGATGGTGGTACTCACCTTGCTGGTTTCCGTGCTGCGTTAACACGTACGCTGAATACCTTTATGGATAAAGAAGGTTTCTCTAAGAAAGCGAAAACAGCAACATCTGGTGATGACGCTCGTGAAGGTCTAACTGCGGTTGTTTCAGTTAAAGTGCCAGATCCTAAGTTCTCTAGCCAAACTAAAGACAAACTGGTTTCTTCTGAAGTGAAGTCAGCGGTTGAATCAGCAATGGGTGAGAAACTGTCTGAGTTCCTGATTGAAAACCCGACAGAAGCGAAGATGGTTTGTTCGAAAATCATCGATGCAGCTCGTGCTCGTGAAGCAGCGCGTAAAGCTCGTGAAATGACTCGTCGTAAAGGCGCACTAGACCTAGCTGGCCTACCAGGCAAACTTGCAGACTGTCAGGAAAAAGATCCTGCACTCTCTGAACTATACATAGTGGAGGGTGATTCGGCAGGCGGCTCCGCAAAACAAGGCCGTAACCGTAAGAACCAAGCAATCCTACCGCTAAAAGGTAAGATTCTTAACGTAGAAAAAGCACGTTTCGACAAGATGCTTTCTTCTCAAGAAGTAGCAACGCTGATCACTGCACTAGGTTGTGGTATCGGTCGTGACGAGTACAACCCGGACAAACTGCGTTACCACAACATCATCATCATGACCGATGCTGACGTCGATGGTTCGCACATCCGTACGCTACTGTTGACCTTCTTCTACCGTCAAATGCCAGAGCTTATTGAGCGTGGCTACGTGTACATCGCTCAGCCACCGCTTTACAAAGTGAAGAAAGGTAAGCAAGAGCAGTACATCAAAGACGAAGACGCGATGAACCAATACCAAGTTGCTTTGGCACTTGATAACGCATCGCTACACGTAAACGCAGAAGCGCCAGCATTGGCTGGCGAAGCACTAGAGAAGCTAGTTCAGCAATACAACGCTGGTATCAAGCTAGCGGATCGCATGAGCCGCCGTTACCCAAGCGCACTAGTTCATGAGCTAATCTACACGCCGCGTCTAACGGCAGAGCAATGTCACGATGCTGCAGCAGTAGAAGCGTGGACAAAACAGCTAGTTGAACAGCTAAACGCAAAAGAAGTAGGCGCAAGCCAATACAGCTTCGAAGTTGAGCAACACGAAGAGCTAGGTCTAAACCTACCTAAGATCATCGTACGTACTCACGGTGTGACTCATGACTACGCACTAAGCATCGACCTACTGAACTCTAAAGAGTACGGCAAGCTAGCGGATCTATCTGAAGCACTAGATGGTCTGCTAGAAGAAGGCGCTTACATCAAGCGTGGTGAGCGTACTCAGCCAGTCTCAAGCTTCGCATCGGCACTTGAGTGGCTAATCAAAGAGTCGCGTCGTGGTCTAAGCCTACAGCGCTACAAAGGTCTAGGTGAGATGAACCCAGATCAGCTTTGGGAAACCACAATGGACCCTGAGACACGTCGCATGATGCAAGTAACCATCGAAGATGCGGTAGGCGCAGACCAATTGTTCACAACGCTAATGGGTGACCAAGTTGAGCCGCGTCGTAACTTCATCGAAGAGAACGCGCTTAAAGTAGCAAACCTAGACGTGTAGTCGTACAGACTCAGTCAAATCATACTAAAAACGCCATCTCGCAAGAGGTGGCGTTTTTTTATTGGGTAGAAACGAGATAAAAGAGTCGAGATACGAGAACGGCTGCGCCCTATGAATATGGGAACGCTTCGAGAGGGAGGAACGACCGAGTCGGGGATCTAAAAATATTTTCATCGGAGCCCTTGAAAGCCCATTTTTCGACCTTATATCTAGTTATGAAGAGGGATGGCTAACTTGCTCAACAAGAGAAGAAAAGCGCCTCTGGAATCGCTAAACGAGATCGCTCAGGAGAGGATACTCAATATTAGCACACAACTTGACCCTAGATTCGACATCATGTCCCCGCACCTAAAGAGTAGGTCAGAGGAATGAATCATCGGATCCCTTAGCTCGGCGTTTTCTTGCATAAATGCGCCACGTGGATGACCTTCATCTGGGCTAAGACTATTGCTTAAAAGAGGATAGATTATGCGTAATGTAGATTTCTCACCACTATACCGTAATGCAATTGGCTTCGACCGTCTGTTTAACCTGATGGAAGCAAGCTCTGCGAAGAACACTTCTGGCGGTTACCCTCCATACAACATCGAGCAAAAAGACGAGCACAACTACCGTATTACTATGGCAGTCGCTGGCTTTGCTGAAGATCAGCTCGATTTGACTCAAAACGAAAACATGTTGATCGTGAAGGGCGAGCGTAAAGCAGAAGAAGGTAAAAACTACGTTTACCAAGGCATCGCAGAACGCGATTTTGAACGTAAATTCCAACTTGCGGACTACGTAAAAGTCGTTGGCGCATCAATGGAAAATGGTCTACTTCATGTTGATTTAGTTCGTGAAATTCCAGAAGCGATGCAACCGCGTAAGATTGCTATCGGTGGTAACAACCTGATTGAAAACAGCTAATCAGCTGATGACACTTCAGTTAACCACACGGTTATAGAATGAGAAAGAGCGCCTTCCATTATGGAAAAGAGCGCTCTTTTTAGTTTGGGGCTTTCAAAGCCGTAATTTCAAAGAGAAGCGGCTGAGTTTAATCGGTTTATTTACCTTCGCGGTAAGCCTTTTCCACTTCTTCTGCGATAATCGCAATGCCTTTTTGCATCATCTCATCGTCTTGAACGTAGTTCATACGCAAGCATTGGTGCGCGTGATCCCACTCGTCTTTCTGACCAATAAAGAAGTATTCACCCGGAACAATCAAGACCCCACGCGCTTTCAAGCGTTGGTAAAGTTCCATTGTCGTAATTGGCAGTTCATCAAACCATAGCCACAAGAAGATAGCGCCCTCTGGTTTGTGGATACGGAAGCGCTCATCGGTAATCGCTTCTTGAAGCAGTTCAACTGCACGTTGCGACTTCTGCTTGTAGAACGGCTTAATTACCTCTGAGCTCAGTTTAAGCAGATCGCCTTTACCAATGATGTGGTTTGCTAACGCTGGACCAACACTGCCTGGAGCTAGGCTGATGATGCCGTTCATATTGGTTAATGCTTGAGTGATTTCTTCACTCGCAATCACAATGCCACAACGCACGCCCGGCAAGCCAAGTTTAGATAGGCTCATGCACAGGATGGTGTTTTCATTCCAGAACGGCTCGACATCTTCAAAGATGATGTTCGGGAAAGGTAGACCGTAGGCGTTATCGATAATCAGTGGGATGTTGTTCTCACGTGCTAGCTTGTCCAGTTTACGCACTTCTTCATCTGTCAGTACGTTACCCGTTGGATTGGTTGGGCGAGACGCGCAGATTGCCGCAACAGAGTCATTGACGGTGAGCTGCTCAAAATCGACGTGGTATTTAAACAGACCGTTATCCAACAGCTCGATCTCTGGGTGGTAAGAGACAAAGATATCTTCATCAATACCTGCGTCACCATAACCGATGTACTCAGGCGCGATAGGCAGTAGCACCTTCTTATGCGAACCGTCTGGCTGCTTACCTGCCAACAAGTTGAACAAGTAGAAAAAGCCACTTTGGCTGCCGTTAGTTAGGCTGATGTTCTTCTCGGAAATATCCCAGCCGTAAGTTTCACGGAATAACTGAGCCAGTGCTTTAACGAACGCGTCTTTGCCCTGCGGACCATCGTAGTTGGCGAGGGCGGCGACGAGCTCCCCACTGGCGAGCATTTCCTCACTGGCTTGGTGAAAGTAATCGAGCATGGCAGGAATGGCGGCTGGGTTACCTCCACCGAGCATGATGGCACCTGGTGTGCGCAGACCATCATTCAAATCGTCCATTAACTGCGTGATACCTGAATACTGATTAAATTTTTCACCAAACTTAGAGAACTGCATTTGTCGTTATACCTAATTCATTGTGATTGCTTTGTGTATGTTTGTGCCGATGTTTTATCGGCTTATCGAGTAATCCTTGACCTTACCTCAATGCGTAATTAACGCAAAGTGTGAATTAAGCCGAAAAAGAAAAAAGTGTGTCATCAGACCAGAGGTACGAGATAAAAAGGCAAAAAGAGCAATAAAAAAGGGAAGCTTATGCTTCCCTTGCTGGTGGAGAGAGTGTGATTTACTCACCGGTGTAAACAATCAGCACCTTATCGTCTTGGTATTGGCGTTCGAACGCGTAGTAACCTTCTTGATTGCGAGTGATGTGCTTACCTTGAGCAACTGCTGGGTGGCGTTTACGGAATTCCCCCAACTTTTGCCAATGTTGCAGTAGATCTTCTCGCTCGCCATGAATCTTATCCCATGGCATATCTGAGCGTGTGCCTTGGTGAGCATCTGAACCAGTAATGCCAAAATCACGAGCTATCTCATCACCGTAATAGATCTGTACTGCACCGGGAGCCAGCATCAGAGCATTTGCTGCACGTGCTTGGTCATCAAAGCTGCGGCTGCGTGCTGACCAAAACAGCTGTGTATCGTGTGAAGACAGATAGCTCAACACGTTGAACTCAGGATCGGTATTGATGCGTTCTGCATAGCGGCGGTAATCATTATCAAGTTGAGCGAAACACTTCAGCGCTTTTGGTGCTACATCAGATTGGAACTCGAAGTTGATGATGGAATCGAAGCCGTTATCGAAATACGGGCTCTTCACTACGCTGTGTGCCCACACTTCACCTGTCATCCAGAAAGGTAGGTCATCCAAGGCTTTGTCCGGGTTGTTTTGCTTCCACTGAGCAAGCGCCTGAGTGGTGCTGGCTTTCAACTCTGCCCACGCTTCCATTTCTACGTGTTTAGCGGTGTCGACACGGAAGCCATCAATGCCATAGTCGCGCACCCAATCGGATAACCAGGTAATCAGGTGTTCACGTGGGGTTTGCAGCTCATCTTGCGCATTGGTGTCTTTATTGCGGAAGAAGTTTGGTAATCCGGTTTTCTGAGTCGATTCGGTTTTGAGATCCGGTAGGTAGTTCAAAGACATGGTGATGTCGTTGTAGCCCGGAGCATCGTAGTCACCAATGTCGGTGCGGATCCAATCTTTGCCCCACCATTTATCCCACGCTTCGCTATCACCGTATTTGATGTAATCGTTGAAGCTGTGCCAGCTTTGTCCTGATTTTGGCTGCCAGTCGGTCCATTTTTCACCGAGGACTTCTTTGGCTTCTTGGTCATCAAGGTAAAGCTGACCAAAGCCGAATTCCTGCATGTCTGCTAATGTTGCGTAGCCAGTGTGGTTCATGACTACATCCCAAATCACGCGGATGCCTTTCTTGTGGGCGGTATCGACGAAGGTTCTGAGTTCATCTTCGGTACCCATGTTGGCATCAAGCTTGGTCCAATCTTGGTGATAATAGCCGTGGTAGCCATAGTGTTTAAAATCGCCTTTATCGCCGCCGCCAACCCAGCCGTGGATCTGTTCCAGTGGCGAGGTTATCCAGATAGCATTCACACCAAGTGATTCGATGTAATCGAGTTTTTTCGTCAGACCCGCCAAGTCACCACCGTGGAAGGTGCCAATCTCATATTTTCCGTCTTTGCTGCGACCGTAGCTGTTGTCGTTGTCTGGGTTACCGTTGTAGAAGCGGTCGGTCATGACGAAGTACACCGTCGCGTTATCCCAGCTGAATGGTTTATCGGCTTGCTGTTCAACTTCTTCTAGCAGCAATAGACCTTGGCTCATAGGACCCGGTTGCATGGTGACGGTGCCATTGGCGACTGTGGCTTCTTGTCCGGTTAAGGCATCACGAACGACAGTGCCATCATTAAAGGTTTGAGCAACGTTGATGGTTTTTGGCGCGTCAGTTGCGACAGGGCAAGAGTAGGTGATGTCCTGACTCTGCTTTGGTTTGATTTTGACCGTTAGCTCGTTGGTGGTTGGGTTGAGCGTAAATTGATAGGTATTGGCTTTGAAGATGCGCAGCGGCATTTGTGCATCAGTGGCGCAGTTATCCATTTTTAATGGACGATTGAACTTGATGCGTTCTTCTTCTGCTAGGGCAAAGCTACTGCCACAGCTTTGCTTGCTGTCTGCAATGGTAAAGGTGTAACTGCCTTTTTCGAGTTTTTGCTCGGCGACAAGTAAGCCTTGTGAGTTTTCCTCAAAAACAGCGGTGTCATCACCAACGCTTAATACGATGGCATTTTCTGGAATCTGGCTGCAGGCGCTCAGTAGACCGATAGAGAGTGCGAGAATTGTTTTTTTCATTGTGTCCTTCCCCCGAATAAACAGTCCAGTTATAGCAAAACTGTGCCTCTACAATCCGAGCTCTACACCAACAAGTTAAACGCGTCTCACCCTACAAATTTTAGTCTTGTTCACAAAATGAATAATAAGCGTCACCTTCATCGGTTTGAAGGCAACAAAAAAGGGAAGCATCTGCTTCCCTTTTAGTTATTTCTTAATCACTTCGAAGAGTAATGAATTACTTTTGAAGCAAAGAAATGTCTGCGATCTGTAGGAACAGGTTACGCAGGTTGTTCAGTAGTGTTAGACGGTTCTTCTTAAGTGCTTCGTTGTCTGCCATTACCATTACGTTATCAAAGAACGCATCAACTGGTTCACGTAGGTCAGCTAGCTTGCTTAGGGCTTCTTGGTAGTTACCTGTAGCAAATGCTGGCTCTAGCGCTTCCGTCATTACTTCAACGCTTTCTGCTAGTGCTTTCTCTGCGTCTTCTTGTAGAAGTGCTAGGTCGATGTCTGCTGCTAGTTCGCCGTCGAATTTCGCTAGGATGTTACCTACACGTTTGTTCGCTGCTGCTAGAGACTCTGCTGCTTCTAGTTCACGGAAGTGAGAAACCGCTTTAACACGTTGGTCGAAGTCTGCTGGTTTCGTCGGGCGACGCGCTAGAACCGCTTGAATGATGTCTACGCTGAAACCTTCGTCTTGGTACCAAGCACGGAAACGACCAAGCATGAACTCGATAACGTCTTGTTCAACGTTGTCGTTGGTTAGGCGGTCGCCAAACAGTGACTTCGCTTTTGCTACTAGGTCAACAAGATCTAGGTTGTAGCCGTATTCAACGATGATACGTAGTACACCTAGAGATGCGCGGCGTAGTGCGAATGGGTCGCTGCCTTTAGGTGCTTGACCAATACCGAAGATACCTACGATAGTGTCTAGCTTGTCTGCCATTGCAACTGCAGTTGAAACACCGTTTGATGGCAGTTCATCACCTGCGAAACGAGGCATGTATTGCTCGTTCAGTGCTACTGCAACTTCTTCTGCTTCACCGTCGTGGCGAGCATAGTGCATACCCATAACACCTTGAGTATCCGTGAATTCGAATACCATTGAGGTCATTAGGTCACATTTTGCTAATAGACCAGCACGCTTTGATTTCTCAACGTCAGCACCGATTTGCTCAGCAATGTAGCCAGCAAGCTCTGTGATGCGGTCTGTTTTGTCTTTGATCGTACCCAGTTGCTTTTGGAAGATCGCTTGCTCTAGTTCAGGCAGACGGTCGATAAGCGGACGCTTACGGTCTGTGTTGAAGAAGAATTCTGCGTCAGCAAGACGAGGGCGAACCACTTTCTCGTTACCTTCGATTACGTAACGAGGTTCTTTTGATTCGATGTTCGATACGAAGATGAAGTTAGGTAGTAGCTTCTTGTTTTCGTCGTAAACAGGGAAGTATTTTTGGTCACCTTTCATGGTGTAAACCAACGCTTCAGAAGGCACTTTTAGGAACTCTTCTTCAAACTTCGCTGTTAGTACCACTGGCCATTCAACCAGAGACGTTACTTCTTCTACTAGGTCATCTTCTAGATCAGCGATACCGCCAACCGCTGCTGCCGCTTTTTGTGCGTCAGCTAGGATGATTGCTTTGCGCGCTTCGTAATCTGCCATTACTTTACCGCGCTCTTCTAGGATCGCAGGGTATTGCTCAGCAGAATCGATAGTGAACTCTTGCTCACCCATGAAGCGGTGACCACGGATAGTGCGGTCTGAAGCAACACCAAGGATCTCGCCTTCGATTAGGTCGCTGCCCATTAGCATGGTTAGCGTCTTAACTGGACGGATGAACTGAGTTGTTTTGTTACCCCAGCGCATTGGTTTTGCGATAGGTAAGTTTGCTAGTGCTTTCGCTGCAAGTTCAACTACGATCTCAGACGTTGGCTGACCTTTCACTTCTTGTTTGAACAGTAGCCATTCACCTTTGTCTGTAACCATGCGCTCTGCTTGGTCAACCGTGATGCCACAACCGCGTGCCCAACCTTGAGCCGCTTTTGTTGGGTTGCCTTCCGCGTCAAACGCTGCAGAAACCGCAGGACCACGTTTTTCAACAACTTTGTCAGACTGGCTGTCTGCTAGTGCTGCTACTTTAAGTGCAAGACGACGAGGCGCCGCGAACCATTTCACGCCTTCGTGAGCAAGCTCAGCGCCTTTTAGTTCTGCTTCGAAGTTTGCTGCGAATGCTTCAGCTAGAGTGCGAAGTTGCGTTGGTGGTAGCTCTTCTGTACCTAGCTCGATTAGAAATTCTTTTGCCATGTTACTCTACCCCTTACGCTTGTTCTTTCTTACACATTGGGAAGCCAAGAGCTTCACGCGATGCGTAGTATGCTTCTGCAACTGCTTTAGTCAGGTTGCGGATGCGTAGGATGTAACGTTGGCGTTCAGTTACTGAGATCGCTTTACGTGCGTCTAGTAGGTTGAATGCGTGACCCGCTTTTAGAATGCGCTCGTAAGCAGGTAGTGGCAGTGGCTTTTCAAGTTCAAGCAGTTCTTTACACTCTTTCTCACACTGTTCGAAGAAACCAAATAGGAATTCCACGTCTGCGTGCTCGAAGTTGTAAGTCGATTGCTCTACTTCGTTTTGGTGGAAGATATCACCGTAAGTCACTTTGCTGCCGTCTGGTGCGATGTTCCAAACTAGGTCGTAAACAGAGTCTACTTCTTGGATGTACATTGCTAGACGTTCGATACCGTAAGTGATCTCACCAGTTACTGGCTTACACTCAAGGCCACCAACTTGCTGGAAGTAAGTAAACTGAGTCACTTCCATGCCGTTTAGCCAAACTTCCCAGCCTAGACCCCATGCGCCTAGTGTTGGGTTTTCCCAGTTGTCTTCTACGAAACGAATGTCGTGAACAAGTGGGTCGACACCAAGAACCTCTAGAGAACCTAGGTACAACTCTTGGATATTGTCTGGCGATGGTTTTAGCGCTACTTGGAATTGGTAGTAGTGCTGAAGACGGTTAGGGTTTTCACCGTAACGGCCATCAGTAGGACGACGTGAAGGTTGTACGTAAGCTGTAGACATTGGCTCTGGGCCAAGTGCTCGTAGACAGGTCATTGGGTGAGAGGTACCCGCACCAACTTCCATATCTAGTGGTTGAACAATGGTACAACCATTTTGAGCCCAATAATCCTGCAGCGCGAGGATCATTCCCTGGAAGGTTTTGATATCGTATTTTTGCATAAGTCAGGTTCGCGCGATTCTCTTATTACTCGTGAATTCGTCTCTTTTTTGTTGGGTTTTCTTGCCTCAACAATGGCGATTCAAAGTAATTACGGTTGAATAAATTAACAATCAAGTATACCCAGATATTGAGCATGGGAGTAGAGCTAATCTTGATTAATTCGTGGGCAATTTTCTCCTTTAATGGATTTTTACCGCTTTATCTGCTGAATTTTTCTTAAAAGGGAGTTTTCACTGGCTTTCACTCTTGAGGTGATGAGGAAACATGGCTAGAATTGCGCCTGTCTTTGGGGAGTAGCTTACTCGATGAAATGTCTGTTTCATCCAGTTCGTTCGTCAACATAATTGGTGCAAAATCACCATGGCGTTCGAGACTCATCAACCCGATGAGTTTAGCAAGACCTTAGACAAATCATCATGAACCGGGGTGGGGCGTGAGATTTGTCTTAGGTTAAAAATAATTATCCCGCCCCAATGAGCATGTCGTGAGCGTTTTAGCTATTTCAATTACTACTGTAGCGTTAGCAGAAATTGGCGATAAGACCCAATTGCTATCTCTATTACTTGCCAGTCGTTACCGCAAGCCAATCCCTATTATTGCAGCAATCTTTTTGGCAACCATTGCCAACCACGCTTTGGCTGCATGGTTAGGTGTGGTGGTGGCCGATTATCTTTCGCCTGAAGTTCTCAAATGGGTGCTGGTGGTCAGTTTTGTCGCCATGGCGGCTTGGGTGTTGATCCCAGATAAACTGGATGACGACGAGCAGATCTCCAACCGTGGTCCATTCATTGCGAGTTTTATTGCTTTCTTCGTTGCGGAGATTGGCGACAAGACTCAGATTGCGACTTCTATCTTGGGTGCGCAATACGCAGATGCATTGAGTTGGGTGATTCTTGGCACCACGATTGGTATGTTGCTGGCGAATGTACCTGTTGTCCTTATTGGTAAATTGTCGGCTGATAAGATGCCTTTAGGGCTGATTCGTAAGGTGACTGCATTCTTGTTTATCGCGCTAGCTATCGGAGCGGCATTGTTCTGATTTGTTGCACGTAAAATGGTGTGAATTATCAATAACTAGAGAAGTAATACACAACGTCAAACTCTGACTCAAAATCGTTCAAGACCGTGACGGATGACATATTACTGTCATACTTGTCATGGTAATTTAATGGTGTGAATGATAGCGAGAGGGCAAAGGTATGCTTACACGTTACATGGGGATGACCCCAAAGAGTCAGAGTTATTTATTCACCTTTGGTTTGGCGCTTTGCTTGCTAGCAATGGTGCTGACTGATATGTGGCTACCAATTGTAGCAGGGTCCTTTATTCTTACTGGTTTAACGGTAGAAGCATGGATTCGGGTGGCTCATATCATTCCGATGCATGAGGAAATGCGTGCAATGCGAAAGCAATTGAACAAGCTACAATCTGAAGTTCGCACACTAGAATACGATGAATAAACAAACGGCAGCCTACTGGGCTGCCGTTTTTGATCTTGCTGAGATTATTCCAAACCTTTCTTAATTAGGTACTGGTATGGAAGTTGCTCCGTTTGTGCCGCAATCAACTGGTGATCCATAAATCGGCAGAAGCTCGGGATATCTCGAGTTGTGGATGGGTCGTCCGCTTTAACCAGCAACACCTCACCATCTTGCATGTTTCGAATTGTCTTCCTGACCATCATCACTGGCTCTGGGCAGCGTAATCCTTCCGCCTCTAATGTCTTGGTCGCCAGTTCAGGATTAAAACTCATAATGTGATTCTCGTAACTAACTGAGCGGTGAATTTTACTTTCGTTGAAAAAATATTCAATAACCACTTGGCAAACCGAATTTTTTGATTTACCTTAAATTAACAATTTGGTAACAACTGGTAAGGAGACACGATGTTAACAGCGTTAGACAGACTAACCATCTATTCGGTTTTGTGTTTCATCTCGTTCTGCGCATTAGTACTCAGAACACCAGCTGAAACCTCATTGCTGCCTCTTGTAGGCATGAGTGCAACGATTATTGGGATTTGGATTGAGATGCACAAATGGTCAGGTGCATCTGAGCAAGAAAATTAGCGCTTCTTGCTGTAATCGGAACCTATTGATATACCGCTCACCAAGTTTAACGACACTTCATTCCGACACTATCCCCATTTTTCTTGGGCTTCCCCGCTGAAAGGCGGGATTTTTTTTGCCTGAAGAGTACAATTTACCTAAATCCCCTACATGGTAAGTGGCAAATCGTGGAATTAGAAGACATCTATCGTCGAGATCTGAATTTATTGGTCGCATTACGTGTGTTGATCGAAGAGAGCAGTGTCAGTAAAGCAGCAACGCGTCTCAATTTAAGCCAGTCGGCAATGAGTCGTGTGCTAGGGCGTTTACGCGATCTGCTTGGTGATCCGCTGTTTACGCGTCAAGGTCAGCACTTGATCCCAACTCAAAAAGCGTTAGAAATTGATCGCTCTTTGGGTGAGCCTTTGGAGTCACTACGCCAATTGCTTTCTCCACGTGAGTTTGATCCACGCAGTTGCGATCAGACGTTTAATATCGCCACGACTGACTACGCGATGCAAACCATTCTGCCCTTCGCATTGCCACGTATTTATCAAGAAGCGCCTAACGTGTCGTTTAACTTCTTGCCACTGCAACACGACCGCTTATCTGATCAATTAACATATGAAGGCGCGGACTTAGCGATTTGTCGCCCTACAGGTCCTGTGGAGCCACTACGCAGTGAAGTGCTAGGGCGAGTCGGTGTGCTATGCATGCTCTCCAAGCAACATCCATTAGCCGATAAAGAGATGAGTCTGGATGATTACCTCAGTCATCCGCATGCCATGATTGCCATAAGCGATGGGGTTAAAGCGCTGATTGAGCAAGCGCTGGTGGAGAAGCCGCAACGTCAGATGGTATTGCGCGCTTATCACTTGGAAGCGGCGCTGGCGATTGTCGATACTCTGCCAATTATCATTACCGTACCGGCCGATTTAGCGTACTTGGTTGCTGATCGCTATGACTTAGTGGTGAAGCCATTACCATTCCAATTCACGCCGTTTGAATATTCGATGATTTGGCACGCACGTTGCGAGCACTCTCCCGCTCAAGAATGGTTGCGTGCCGTGGTTCGTGAAGAATGTAGTCGTCTTATTGCCAAGCGAATTGAAGATATGGGATTGGACTGATTTTTTCGATAATCGAAATAGCAAAAAGCCGGGCAATGACCCGGCTTTGTTTATTCTATCGAAGGGTTAACGCTTATAGCTTGATAACCACGCGACCAGTTACTTGGCCGTTTGTGATGTCTTCAGCGTATTTTGGTGCTTCTGCTAGTTCTACCTCAGTACAAGCTTGTTCGAAGTAGCTGTCTGGTAGTAGCTCAACCAATTTTTCCCATGCTGCAGTACGTTTTTCAAATGGGCATGAAACAGAATCCACACCTTGTAGACGAACGTTACGTAGGATGAACGGCATCACTGTGGTTGGTAGATCGAAGCCACCAGCAAGACCACAAGCTGCAACTGCACTGTTGTAATCCATTTGCGCCAATACTTTTGCTAGTACTTTGCTGCCCACAGTATCAACGGCACCTGCCCATACTTGCTTCTCAAGCGGACGTGCTGGCTCTTCAAATTCAACGCGGTCGATGATGCGACTAGCACCAAGTTTTTCTAGTAGTGGGCCGTTTTTCTCTACGCGGCCTGTCACTGCAGCAACTTTGTAGCCAAGCTGTGCTAGAAGCGTTACTGCTACTGAGCCTACACCGCCACTTGCGCCAGTTACTAGGATTTCGCCGTTTTCAGGTTTGATGCCTGCATCAAGCAGTGCTTGAACACATAGCATGCCAGTGAAGCCAGCAGTACCCACCATCATTGCTTTCTTGCTGTCTAGACCTTTTGGTAGTGGTACCAGCCAATCCGCTTTTAGACGAGCGCGCTGAGACATACCGCCCCAATGGTTTTCACCTACACCCCAACCAGTAAGAACAACTTTGTCGCCTGCTTGGTAGCGGTCGTCTTCTGAGCTTACTACTGTACCTGCTAGGTCAATACCCGGCACCATCGGGAAGTTACGGATGATTTTACCTTTACCTGTAATTGCAAGACCGTCTTTGTAGTTCAACGATGAGTAATCAACGTCAATCAGAACGTCGCCTTCAGGCAGTTGTGTTTCATCGATTTGCTCGATGCTAGCGATAGTACGTTTGTCTTCTTGATTTAGAACTAGAGCATTAAACATAAGGTTCTCCGATTGTGCGGTAGCGTGACTCTGGGTCACATGCAGCAAGATATCAACTGCTGCTAAGTGTATGTCTTCTTTGTCTATGAATAAAATGAAACTTGAGCATTTAATGTATGCTTTTTGTGCATGTAAGCAATATTTAGCGTAAAACAAAGGGCGACATCAGATGCCGCCCTTAAGTGTAATACTAAAAATTTTCAGTATTGGTTCATTTGCTCGTGATTGTTGGATTGATCACTACAACCTAGCGTTTCTCAAGCAAACTATGGTCGTTCAAATACCGTCGCAATACCCTGACCTAAACCGATACACATGGTTGCCAGACCGTATTTCGCGTCTTTGGCTTCCATTAGGTTGATTAATGTCGTTGAGATACGTGAGCCAGAACAACCAAGTGGGTGACCCAATGCAATCGCACCACCGTTAAGGTTGACCTTCTCATCCATAACATCAAGCAGACCCAAGTCTTTAGCACATGGTAGAGACTGCGCAGCAAATGCTTCGTTTAGCTCGACCACATCCATGTCTTCAATTGAAAGACCAGCACGCTTGAGCGCTTTTTGCGTCGCAGGTACAGGACCGTAACCCATGATTGAAGGATCGCAGCCCGCAATGGCCATACCTTTAATGCGTGCACGAATCTTCAAACCAAGCTCATTGGCTTTTTCTTCGCTCATGATCAGCATTGCTGATGCACCATCAGACAGCGCCGATGATGTACCAGCTGTTACTGTGCCGTTGGCAGGATCGAAAACAGGGCGAAGTTGAGATAGACCTTCAACGGATGTTTCAGGGCGAATCACTTCATCGTAATCCAGAGTGAACAGCGTGCCGTCAGCCGCATGACCTTCAATTGGTAGGATTTCGTTTTTAAAACGACCCTCTACGGTTGCAGCATGTGCACGAGCATGAGAACGCGCAGCAAACTCGTCTTGTTGCTCACGGCTAATGCCATGCAGCTTACCAAGCATTTCAGCGGTTAAGCCCATCATGCCTGCTGCTTTTGCAACCGTCTTTGACATACCAGGGTGGAAGTCCACGCCGTGATTCATTGGTACGTGTCCCATGTGCTCAACACCACCAATTAGGCAGATTTCAGCGTCACCCGTCATGATGGCACGTGTACCGTCGTGAAGCGCTTGCATTGATGAACCACACAAGCGGTTAACCGTCACGGCGCCAATCTCAATAGGTAGGCCAGCAAGCAGCGCCGCATTACGAGCAACGTTAAAGCCTTGCTCTAGTGTTTGTTGTACACAACCCCAGTAGATATCTTCAATCTCGCTTGGGTTCACCTGTGGGTTACGCGCAAGAATACCCTTCATTAGGCGTGCGGATAGATCTTCTGCTCGCGTATGACGGAAAGCACCACCTTTAGAGCGACCCATTGGAGTACGTAGACAATCGACTACGACAACATTTCTTGTTTGATTAGTCATTTTAGAATCCCTCCTTAGATAGAACCTTGCTGTTGTGCACCGTAAAAGCTTTCACCTTTCGCCGCCATATCACTCAGCATCTGTGGTACTTGGTACATTGCACCGAGCTCTGAGTATTGTTTTGCCATTGCAACAAACTCAGCAATACCTACGCTATCTAGGTAGCGGAATACGCCGCCGCGGAATGGAGGGAAGCCAAGACCGTAAACCAGCGCCATATCCGCTTCTTGTGGAGTGGCAATGATGCCTTCTTGCAGACACAGTACCACTTCGTTGATCATTGGAATCATCATACGTTGAATGATGGTTTGTTCGTCAAAGTCTTGCTTATCGGCACAAACGTCAGCGAGTACTGGCAAGATTTCTTCAGAGAAGGTTTTCTTAGGCTTACCTTTTCTATCAATGGTGTAGCTGTAGAAGCCATTGCCATTCTTCTGGCCGTATTTATCTGCTTCGAACAGCGCATCGATCGCGTCACGACCTTGTTTGCCCATACGCTCAGGGAATCCTTGTGCCATTACGGCTTGTGCGTGGTGAGCAGTATCAATCCCAACAACGTCCAGCAAGTATGCAGGTCCCATTGGCCAGCCAAACTTACGTTCCATGATTTTGTCGATTTTCGTAAAGCCAGCACCATCGCGAAGTAACATGCTGAAGCCACCAAAGTATGGGAACAACACGCGGTTTACAAAGAATCCAGGGCAGTCATTAACGACAATTGGTGATTTGCCCATTTTCGCTGCGTACGCAACAACGCGATTGATGGTTTCATCAGAGGTGTGTTCACCACGGATGATCTCAACAAGAGGCATGCGGTGCACTGGGTTGAAGAAGTGCATGCCACAGAAGTTTTCTGGGCGTTTCAGCGATTTTGCCAACAGGTTGATAGGAATTGTCGAGGTGTTTGAGGTGATAACCGTGTCTTCACCGACATGTGATTCGACTTCACTCAGCACTGCTGCTTTTACTTTCGGGTTTTCTACTACGGCCTCAACAATTACGTCTGATTCTTCGATGCCTGCGTAATGTAGGCTTGGTGTGATAGACGCTAAAATACCAGCCATCTTAAAGCCATCAATGCGACCACGAGATAAGCGTTTATTTAGCAGCTTAGATGCTTCAGTCATGCCTAAATCGAGTGAAGGTTGCGCGATGTCTTTCATTAACACCGGTACGCCTTTGAGTGCAGATTGGTAGGCGATGCCGCCGCCCATAATGCCCGCACCAAGCACAGCCGCACGTTGCGTGTCTTTACTTGCTGACTTAGCTGATTTTTTCGCAAGCCCTTTAATGTATTGGTCGTTAAGGAACAAACCAACCAGTGATTTTGCTTCTTCAGACTTAGCCAGTTTTACGAAGTGCTTACGTTCAATGTCGAGTGCTTCATTACGAGCAAAGCGAGCGCCTTCTTCAATAGTAATAACGGCTGTCATTGGAGCTGGGTAGTGAGGACCCGCTTTCTGAGCCACTAGACCCTTCGCCATGGTAAAGCTCATCATTGATTCAAGCTTACTTAGCGTTAGAGGTGATGTCTTTTGCTTGCGACGAGCTTGCCAATCTAGTTTTTCGTTGATTGCCGATGTCAGTGTTTGTAGTGCTGACTCGTAAAGTGCGTCGGTATCAACAACCGCATCAAGAAGACCAATCTTTAACGCTTCATCCGCACGACACGCTTTACCTTGAGTGATCACTTCCATTGCGCTGTCGGCGCCAATAACACGTGGCAGACGTACACAACCACCAAAGCCCGGCATAATGCCTAATTTTGTCTCTGGTAGACCGATGCTGGTGGTCTTGTCACCAATTCGCATATCAGTTGCAAGCACACACTCACAGCCGCCGCCTAACGTGTGACCTTTTAGTACCGAGATAGTCGGGACGGGTAAGTCTTCCAGCTTGTTAAAGATGCTATTAGCAAATTGCAGCCACTGATCGAGCTCAGCGTCTGTCTTGGCAAAAAGACCTAAGAATTCGGTGATATCAGCGCCAACAATGAACGCGTCTTTATCTGAGGTGAGCATCAAGCCCTTCAGTCCTTGGTGCGCTTTTAGTGCATCAAGGGCTTTGTCGAGTGACTCTAGTGTCGCTAGGTCTAGCTTGTTAACGGATTTTGGAGAGCAGAAGCTTAGTTCTGCAATACCATCTTGTACTTCCTTTACCTGTAGGGTTTCGGCTTGGTAAATCATTGTCTATCTCCATGACATACAATCTTGGATTGTCTGTATACCAATTTGATGCGGGCTGAGCGCCTGTAGGGCAGCAAATCGATATAGAGGAAAGTCGTTTTATTTATTGTTCTGGTTAGACCAGTGAAGTTAGTTTGGACTTCGGATTGGTTAATTTCAATACATTTTTTAAACAAGTGTTTAACATTGTGCGCTAAGGCAGATCTTATGCGACTCACAATTACCTCTCGTGATAGACTCTGAACAAAGAGAAAAGTGACCTAATCCTATGAATGACCTGCCTTATCTGATTCCTGCTCAGCCTGCTCAATTTGAAGAAGAGATCAAAAAGAGTGTCTTTATTACTTACTTAGCACACACGCCAAGCGTGGAAGCGGCGAAAGCATTCGTTGAGCAGATCAAAACCAAGCATTCTGATGCAAGACACAACTGCTGGGGATTTGTTGCAGGTCGACCAGAAGACTCGATGAAGTGGGGCTTTAGTGATGATGGAGAACCATCGGGAACAGCAGGTAAACCGATCCTTGCTCAGCTGTCTGGCTCCGGAGTTGGAGAGATTACAGCTGTAGTGACTCGATATTCTGGCGGCATCAAGCTCGGTACAGGTGGTTTGGTCAAAGCTTATGGTGGCGGCGTTCAACAAGCGCTCAAGCTGCTTCAAACAATTGAGAAAAAAATAACCACAAAACTCCGACTAGAGTTAGACTATGGGTTTATGCCTATCGCACAGTCGCTTATGCCCCAGTTTGGTGCGGTTGAAGTGGATGCTGAATACAGCGATCAGGTGGTATTAGTGGTGGAAATTGAGCTACGTGAAGTGAGCGCGTTTACCCAAGCTATCATCAACAAAAGTGGTGCAAAGGCAATTGTCACCCCACTAGACGGACAATAATGAAAAATAGGAAGCCACAGGGACAGCTTCGCTAGTCAATCAATCCATGCAATTTCGTTCAATTATTCGAATCGTCGGGCTATTGCTCGCACTTTTTAGTGTCACAATGCTCGCGCCTGCGCTGGTTGCGCTTATCTATCGAGATGGTGCGGGTGTACCTTTTGTCACGACTTTCTTCGTACTTCTTGTATGCGGTGGGATCTGTTGGTTCCCAAACCGCAGGCACAAACACGAGCTTAAAGCGCGTGATGGCTTCCTTATTGTTGTTCTTTTCTGGACTGTACTTGGCAGTGCTGGCTCTATCCCTTTTCTGATCTCAGATAACCCCAATGTGTCTGTGACTGACGCCTTTTTTGAGTCCTTCTCTGCTTTAACAACAACGGGTGCGACGGTGATTGTCGGGCTCGACGAGTTGCCAAAAGCGATTCTCTTTTATCGCCAGCTGCTACAGTGGTTTGGCGGTATGGGTATCATCGTGTTGGCGGTAGCCATTCTTCCTGTTCTTGGTATCGGTGGTATGCAGCTGTATCGTGCCGAAATACCGGGACCGGTAAAAGATACTAAGATGACCCCGCGTATTGCTGAGACAGCAAAAGCACTGTGGTACATTTATTTGAGTTTGACTATCGCATGTGCCGTGGCATTTTGGTTGGCTGGTATGACGCCATTTGATGCTATCAGTCATAGCTTCTCCACCATTGCTATCGGTGGCTTCTCTACGCATGACGCCAGCATGGGCTATTTCGATAGCTATGCCATTAACATGATTACCGTTGTCTTCTTGTTAATCTCAGCATGTAACTATTCTTTGCACTTCGCTGCGTTTGCGTCTGGCGGCGTGCATCCTAAATACTATTGGAAAGATCCAGAGTTCCGCGCGTTCATCTTTATACAAGTTGTTTTGTTCTTGGTGTGCTTCTTATTATTGTTGAATCACCATTCTTACGACTCAACCTATGACGCATTCGATCAAGCGCTTTTTCAGACCGTGTCCATTTCAACTACGGCTGGCTTTACCACAACTGGGTTTGCTGATTGGCCATTATTCTTACCAGTGCTGTTGTTGTTCTCTTCTTTTATAGGTGGTTGTGCTGGCTCGACTGGCGGCGGCATGAAAGTGATCCGTATTCTGCTACTGACCTTACAAGGTGCGCGTGAGCTGAAGCGTTTGGTGCACCCTCGTGCGGTGTACACCATCAAAGTAGGTGGTAGTGCGCTACCGCAAAGAGTAGTTGATGCGGTTTGGGGATTCTTTTCTGCTTACGCTTTGGTGTTCGTGGTTTGTATGTTGGGCTTGATTGCTACAGGGATGGATGAGCTAAGCGCGTTCTCTGCAGTTGCAGCAACGCTCAACAACTTAGGTCCAGGCTTGGGTGAGGTTGCGCTTCACTTTGGCGATGTGAACGACAAAGCAAAATGGGTATTGATTGTTTCTATGCTG
This sequence comes from Vibrio sp. CUB2, assembly GCF_001557945.1. Taxonomy (NCBI): domain Bacteria; kingdom Pseudomonadati; phylum Pseudomonadota; class Gammaproteobacteria; order Vibrionales; family Vibrionaceae; genus Vibrio; species Vibrio sp. CUB2. The sequence goes on from NZ_LNRB01000020.1 coordinate 82,837, forward strand.
TTTGGACGTTTGGAAATCTTTACCTTACTTATTCTACTTACGCCGACGTTTTGGCGTAGCTAAGGGGAAATCGTGGCAAAAGCATTATTTCTATATTCCTCCCGTGAAGGGCAGACAAAAAAAATTCTCCACTATATAGATGAGAAGCTAACAGACTTCGAATGCGAGCTGGTGGATTTACATAATGTTGAGACGATTGATTTTAGCCAATACGACAGGGTATTGATTGGAGCGTCTATTCGTTATGGTCATCTTAATAAGAAGCTGTACCAGTTTATTGAGCGAAACCTCAATCAGCTTGAACAAAGTAAAGTGGCATTTTTCTGCGTAAACCTAACCGCTCGTAAAGAAGACCAAGGAAAGGATACGCCAGAGGGCAGCGCTTACATTCGTAAGTTCCTAATTAAGTCACCTTGGAAACCAACCTTAATCGGTGTTTTTGCTGGTGCTCTTTATTACCCACGTTATGGTTGGTTCGACAAAACGATGATTAAGTTTATTATGTCGATGACGGGTGGCGAAACCGATACGACCAAAGAAGTGGAATACACCAATTGGGAAAAAGTGGCTCTTTTCGCAGATAAATTCAAAGAACTGTAGAAATAACGTGCTCTTTTGACCGCTTTTGACGCAAATTTATCCGAACGATAAAAAAATCAAAAAAAACGAGAAAAAGGGCTTGCCAATGTGATCGCAATCTCTATAATGCCACCTCGCTGACACGGCAACGCTTCGAAAGAAACGAAAGCCAAGTTAGCAAGCCAATTAGCCAAGCGGAAACGCTTGAAAAAAGTTTGAAAAAAGTGATTGACACTAAACTTTAACTCGCTAAAATGGCCGTCCGATTTGAGCAAAGCTCAATAGGAAAGATCTTTAACAATATAGACCTATCAATCTGTGTGGGCACTCGTTGATGATAATCCAATTAGATACTTCGGTATCAAATTAGGTTTCAATGATACGAAGTGACCATTGAATCGAAAGATTCAGCACAGTCAATTCAAACATTACTTATGTAATGTTCAGTATTCATTGAGCCGAACAAAATCTTAAATTGAAGAGTTTGATCATGGCTCAGATTGAACGCTGGCGGCAGGCCTAACACATGCAAGTCGAGCGGAAACGAGTTATCTGAACCTTCGGGGAACGATAACGGCGTCGAGCGGCGGACGGGTGAGTAATGCCTAGGAAATTGCCCTGATGTGGGGGATAACCATTGGAAACGATGGCTAATACCGCATAATGCCTACGGGCCAAAGAGGGGGACCTTCGGGCCTCTCGCGTCAGGATATGCCTAGGTGGGATTAGCTAGTTGGTGAGGTAATGGCTCACCAAGGCGACGATCCCTAGCTGGTCTGAGAGGATGATCAGCCACACTGGAACTGAGACACGGTCCAGACTCCTACGGGAGGCAGCAGTGGGGAATATTGCACAATGGGCGCAAGCCTGATGCAGCCATGCCGCGTGTGTGAAGAAGGCCTTCGGGTTGTAAAGCACTTTCAGTCGTGAGGAAGGT